>JAJZXT010000132.1 GCA_021806355.1 Thermoplasmata archaeon | reverse complement strand
TACGTAATTTCCAGTTACGCTAACAACCACAAGAAAACATAAGAGCAAAAGTGGGAAAGAATGCCCTGAAACCAGTAGAAAAAGCAATAGAAACAAAGCTCAGTAATTCATTGGCTGAGAATACATACAATAATGAAATGAGGGATAAGGCTTATCTATTGCATGATTTGAGTAATGTGATTAGAAGGTTGTAGTAAATCAACCATCTATTTCCGCCATAGCCTTTGTCAACCATTTTGAGTACTTTGGTTCTTTTCCCTGGACTATGTTGAAAAATTCATCCCTGATTTTCCTTGTGATTGGACCTACCTTGCCGTTGGCTATGTCAACACCGTCAACGTTTAAAATGGGAGTTATTTCAGCCGCGGTTCCACAGAAGAAGAGTTCGTCTGCCACATAAATTTCTTCTCTATGGACGAATCTTTCCACTACCTCTATTCCCATATCCCTGGCCAATTCGAGAAGAGACATTCTCGTGATTCCGAGCAAGATAGAACTGTCTTCTCCTGGGGTTATGAGTTTTCCATCACGAACCAGGAATATGTTTTCGCCAGGGCCTTCTGCAACCATGCCATTCCTGTCAAGAAGAATAGCTTCGTCAAATCCGCTTCTTCTTGCCTCCTTCATTGCCAATACCGAATTGAGATAATTTCCGCTTCCCTTGGCCTGTGTTGGCAGGGATGATGAATCAAATCTCCTCAGGGATGATATTTTGCACTTTAATCCGGCGTCAGCATTCGAAAAATACTTACCGAATTCAAATGCACCTATGAATACGCTTATTTTCTTGTTGTATGTGGATACCCCTACCTTTGAGTCATCATAAAAAGCAAATGGCCGGATGTATGCCGATTTAAGGTTGTTCTCCCTTACCGTTTCAATTATGGCGTCCCTGATTTGCTCATTTGTATAACCTATATCCATCATATATATTCTGGCAGTTTTCATGAACCTATTAACATGTTCCTCTAACCTGAATATGGCAGGGCCTTCTGATGTTTCATACGCCCGGATTCCTTCAAAAATTCCACTGCCGTATTGAAGAGAATGAGTCATTATTGAAACTTTTGCTTCAGGGAGTGGTATAATTTGTCCATTAAGCCAGCATTTTTGACTGTCAGTCATGACCATTTATTGTTGGAAGTTATTTATTCCTTTCCCATTTAATGGCCAGTATTTAAACCACAAGCCGTGGGTTATAAATCCATAAGCATTAGCGATAATTTAGTATATAGATTAATTATATATGTCCGTGAAGCCCGGCTACGTTAAGGTCAACATCCCATCGGGGGAAAATTACCTATCCATCAAGAAGAATCTGGTAGGCAAGAACCTTCATACCGTATGCCAGGAAGCAAGGTGCCCCAACATAGCCGAATGCTGGGATTCTGGAACCGCGACTTTCATGATATTGGGGAGCAATTGCTCCAGGGGATGCAGGTTTTGTTCGGTGACTCACGGCGGAATGCTACCGGTAGATCCAGAGGAGCCGGAGAAGGTGCGAGATTCCGTTATTGAAATGAATCTAAAATATGCTGTCATTACATCAGTGGATAGGGATGACCTCCCTGATCAGGGTTCCGGACATTATGCTAAGGTTATAAATGAGGTCAGGCAGGCAGGAGTTCTTGTAGAGGCGCTTATCCCTGATTTCTCAGGCAGGGAAGAATTCCTTGACAAAATATTCGATGCAAACCCTGACGTTCTGGCTCATAATGTAGAGACCGTCAGGAGGCTTACTCCAATAATACGAGATCATAGGGCAACCTATGAGCAATCTTTAAAAGTGTTGAAATATTTCAAGATTAGAAATAGCTCACTTATCACCAAGTCATCCATCATGCTCGGGCATGGGGAATTGGACCACGAGGTGGTGAAAACCATGGATGATTTGCGTGGAGCTGGTGTTGATATTTTGACCATAGGCCAATATTTAAGGCCCTCAAGGAAGCAGATTGAGGTTACTGAATACTGTTCAAAGGAGAGATTCAAGATGTTTGAAAATATAGGGTACGAGAAGGGGTTTTCATTTGTGGCTTCAGGGCCATTGGTGAGAACCTCTTACAGAGCTGCCGAGGCATGGGCATCGAGGAGGTTGGTTAAATGACAGAGGATTTTAATGATCAAGAAGAAAAGGATGTATTCCTAAGAGCGTACAGCTCTATGATACTGTCGAGAATGTTTGACAAGAAAATCGTATCTGCACAGAGGCAGGGAAGGGTAGGCTTTTACACCCCAACAATTGGACAGGAAGCCACCCAGGTTGGTGTTTCAATGGCCCTGAAGAAGGGCGACCTTGTTTATGAATATTACAGGGACGTTCCATTCATGATTCACAGGGGAGTTCCTATTGAAATCCTTCTTGACCAGATAATGGGCAACGGGGAGGATTCCGCAAAGGGGAGGCAGATGCCATCACATTACAATGCGAAGGAGTATAACTTCATGTCAGTCCAGAGCCCGGTTGCTGCAAATTTGCCATTGGCGGTTGGAGCTGCCTATGCCATTAAACTTAGGAAGGAAGACAAGGTCGTTGTAACGACGTTTGGCGATGGATCAACCTCAACGCCTGATTTCCACGCTGCTATGAACCTTGCATCGGTGTTCAACCTGCCGATAATATTTCTGTGCGAAAACAACCAGTGGGCAATTTCCCTTCCGGTTGAAAAGCAGACAAAGGTTGAAATCTGGAAGAAGGCTGAAGCATATGGCGCTCATGGTGTAAAGGTTGATGGAAATGACTTCCTCGAGACCTTTAAGGTTGCCAAGGAGGCTGTTGAAAGGGCAAGATCTGGAAAAGGCCCGGTACTGATAGAGGCTGTCAGCTACAGAATAGGCCCCCATTCAACATCTGATGATCCTTCGAAATACAGGTCAGAAGGTATTACCGAGGGAAGTGAAAAGGATCCAATAGTAATTGCAGAAAAGAGGCTGAAGGAGCTTGATTACATTACCGATGAGGTAATTGACAAGATGAAATCTGAAGCGAAAAGAATTGTCGATGAGAAATTCGATGAAAGGGAGAAGATTCCGCCTCCAAAACCGGAAACAATGTTTGATGATGTTTACAAAGAGATGACCTGGATTATTAAGGAAGAGAAGGGTGAGGTGCTATGACCTCCAGGCAATTGAACATGGTTCAGGCAATAAATTCGACTCTTGATTTCGCTCTTTCTAAGAATGATTCAGTGGTTCTGCTTGGCGAGGATATTGGAAGAGATGGCGGAGTATTCAGGGTTACCGAGGGGCTCCAGGCAAAATATGGCGCAGAGAGAGTCATCGATATGCCTCTCGTTGAGTTGGGCATAGTCGGTATGGCCATCGGAATGGCTTTAAACGGACTGAAACCCATACCTGAGATTCAGTTCCAGGACTTCATATTCACGGCATTTGACCAGCTTGTTAACCAGGCAGCTAAGCTGAGGTATAGATCTGGCGGGCAATACAACGTCCCAATGATTCTCAGAACCCCATATGGCGGAGGAATCAAGGGGGGCCTTTACCATTCACAAAGTGGTGAGGCATACTTTGCGCATACGGCAGGTTTAACCGTGATTTCACCCTCAAACGCCTACGATGCCAAGGGACTCTTAATTTCTTCACTGGAATATGAAGATCCAATCATATTCCTTGAACCGAAAAAACTCTACAGAGCCGCAAAAATGGAAGTTCCGGATGAGGAATATAAGATTCCCATTGGTAAAGCTTCAATCGTCAGGGAGGGGGACGATCTGACTATAATCACATACGGCTCAATGGTTCCACTGGTAAATAGCGCGGTTGAAAAGAACAAGGTTAATGCTGAAATAATTGATCTTCGGACAATCATGCCATACGATGGTGAAGCAATTCTGCAATCAGTGAAAAAGACAGGAAGAGCCATGATTGTCCATGAAGCACCAAGAACCCTGGGAATGGGCTCCGAGATATCAGCTTTCCTGGCTGAAAGGGCAATCGACTACCTGATGGCACCCATCTTAAGGGTAACAGGTCCTGATACTCCTTTCCCATACAGGTTGGAGGATTATTATATGCCAAATGAGAGAAAGATAATGAAAGCTGTTGGAAAATTAATGGAGTTCAGATAAACATGTCTTTTGCATTCAAGCTTCCGGATATAGGAGAAGGCGTTACTGAAGGAGAAATAGTGAAATGGCACGTCAAGGAGAACGACATTCTCCATAAGGAACAGGACATGGTTGAGGTGATGACGGATAAAGTCACCGTAAACATACCTTCACCAACCGAAGGGAAGGTTTTGAAAATTCTTTATAAAGAAGGAGATATTGTACAAGTAGGAAAGACTATAATTGAGATCGAAGGGGAAGGCCCTCTTGTACAGGAGATAACAATGGAAACTGCCGCCCCGGATGAAATAAAAACAGAGGATGAGAATATGGTTGAAAATGAAAATAATTCAGCAGATCAGGATGGGGAGAGAAAAGTTGTTGCATCACCCACAATAAGAAGAATAGCCAGGGAAAGGAATATTGATCTTGATCAGGTTATACCTACAGGGCCCAACGGCAGGGTAACACTAGAAGACCTTGACAGGGCAGAAGCCGAGCAGAGTAAGAAAAAGGAGGAGGCAAGGAATGCCAGTGCAGCACCTTCTCATCCAGAGCCAGTAGTAGTCCAGGAACCTGAGCCAAGTGCTCCTCCACAGGAAAAGGGGCCTGTTCACGCAGAGCAGGAACCAAGAATTCAAAGAGTTGCAGAGGAAACCCCGTCACCTAAGGTCGAGATCCAGAAGATCCAGCCACTGGCAGAAGACCAGATCCTTGAGCTTAAAGGGCTGAGGAGGATTATATTCGAAAAAATGACCAAGTCAAAGAGCATAATACCTCACTTCACTGTGGCTGAAGAGGTTGATCTCACAGAGCTCACAAATATCATAAGGGATCTAAAGGAAAAGGAGATCAAGATATCATATACGCCATTTTTCATTAAGGCCGTCTCTGTTGCCTTGAGGGAATTTCCAAAATTAAATTCAATATATGATGAGGCAAACAAGAGATACATAATGAAAAGTTCCTACAATATTGGGACTGCCATTGACACCCAGGAGGGATTGACTGTCGGCGTGATAAAATCTGCCAACAGGAAGTCGGTGGAACAGATAGCCCAGGAAATATCAGAAGTTGCCAAGAGGGCAAGGGAAAACAAGATGTCCCTTTCGGATGTGCAGGATTCGACATTCACCGTATCCAATGTCGGGAGCATAGGGGGAATTTTCTCGACCCCAATAATCAATTATCCTGAAGTAGCCATATTGGGAGTGCACAGGGTTGTCAGGAGATTGGATCTGGATGGTGAAGAGAGGGATATGATGTACATCACTCTCTCATGCGATCACAGGTTGATAGATGGAGCAGACGCAGCGAGGTTCATTATGAGATTGAAGGGGTTCCTCGAGGATCCAACTTCTTTTCTCATAAAGTAGAGAGGAAATGCATAAATGAAATATGATGCTATAGTTATTGGTGCAGGGCCAGGCGGATATGCCACAGCAATTAGATTAGGGCAGAAAGGAAAAACCGTATTGATGGTAGAGAAAGACAAAGTGGGTGGAGAATGCCTGAATTACGGATGTATCCCCTCAAAGTCCCTAATTGAACTTGCGAACAGCGTAAACTACCTGAAGACGATGCCTGGAGTCAGGCTGAACTACAACATAGATATGGCCGCTTGGCAAAACTGGAAATGGTCAATGATAAACAGGTTGACGTCCGGTATTGAAACCCTTTGCATAGCCTATAAAATCAGGATTGTCAAGGGAAATGCCATGATTCTGGACAAGAGCCATGTCCAGGTTGGAGTTGAAACCTACCAGTGTGACCATCTGGTAATAGCAACCGGATCATCTCCGGTTAAACTGGACAAATTCAATGATGTTCTCTATAACAAAGAAATCCTTGATGTCAAGGCCATACCAAAGGAACTCATCGTTATTGGCGGAGGGTATATTGGAATTGAACTTGGAACGGCGTTTGCAAAGCTTGGATCCATGGTTACAATTGTAGAGGTTCTTCCTAACATTTTAAATGGTGTTGATCCTGAGTTGATCAAGCCGGTTGATAGAAAGTTAAAGGATCTTGGAATAAGGGTAATGACTTCTGCCAAGATTGCAGGAGTTGACAAGAGAGACCGGTTTTATGTTAAGATGGAATCGGGAGCCAACCTGACAGCCGATCTCGTTCTCTTGACCGCAGGAAGAAAGCCAAATACTGAAGGCTTTGGACTGGAGAATCTTAAGCTGGAAATGGAGAACGGCTTCATTAAAACGGATAAGCGAAAAATGACGAGCGAGAGCAATGTGTGGGCATTGGGAGATGTCTCCGGCATGCCGATGCTGGCCCATAAGGCATTCTATGAAGGCGGAATTGTCGCAAACAACATATGCGGAATAAACAGCCAGGTTGAGTATTATGCCATGCCATACGTCATATATTCTGATCCGGAAATAGCCTATACAGGCAGAAAGAGCGAGAACGCAACGAAGTTTCCAATTGCCGCAAATGGAAGGGCACAGGGTATGAATTCAAGCCTTGGCTACACAACCATATATTATGACAAGGACGGGACAGTAGTGGGAGCAGGATTTGCAGCCCCCCACGCATCTGAATTTATAAGTGAGATATCACTTGCCATTGAGTCGGGCCTTACTGTTGAAGACCTCGGATCGACAATACATCCTCACCCAACAATATCTGAATCCGTAAAAGAATCTGCGGAGATCGCCTATGATAAACCGCTTCATTTCAAGCCAAACCGCTGATATTGGAACGATAGGTTTTCGGGAGGCACTTGATCTCCAGCACAGGTTGAGGGATCTAAGGGAACATGATGCCATAGGCGACACTATTCTATTTCTTGATCACCCTTCAGTTTATACCACCGGCAGGCACCCGAATGCAGATAATTTTACCGGGGTTGATGCGATAGAGACCGAAAGGGGCGGGGATGTAACATACCACGGCCCTGGGCAATTGGTCATATATCCCATTATAAAAATAGAGAAGTCCGGGCACATAGATGTCAGGAAATTTGTCAATGATATTCAGGAAGTTATAATAAAATCCATCGAGGGTCTCGGGTTCCACTGCCATCTTGGAGATGAACCAGGCATATGGGCATACGATACACCCAATGGTGACAGGAAGGTTGCATCACTGGGAATGGCCATTGTAAAAGGGATATCCTTTCATGGAGCATCCATCAATATAAGCGAGGAGGTGCTGGAAGGATTCTCAAGGATAAGGCCGTGCGGCATGGATCCTGGTGTGATCGGCTATTTAAATGTTAATAGAAACTCAATGATAGGTGCTGTCAGAAACAATTTAATGGATTTTTTGCCTTCATCAAGGCATCTTTCTAAGGAAGAATTCTATGAATTCTATAGCACACTGAAAAATTGATTTCAAATCTTAATTTGGTGTTTTGAGACGAATCTTCCAGGGCTCTAGTTCAGCCTTCCAAGATTGAGAACTGCCTTCTGGAATTTCATAAGATTTTCTTCCTCCCTGTCCGGCGTGGATATGATTCTTCCTTCTGTTATCTCCAGCTGGGTCTCCTTCTGCCCTGTCAACCCATTATGAAGCCCCATTACCTTGAAGACAATGCTCCCCGCTTCCTTAAGATCGGATTCTGACGGAATTGTATCGTAGATTCCCTCCCCTCCGGCCATCTTCTTTGCATAGTATTCAAATTTCACTGAAAATTTCATGTCATCCAGCTTGTATTCCACCGGATTCGCTGACTTCGATGCATTGTGGGCAAGTATTCCGGGAATCTCGTTAGAAATGAGTTTTACCTCTGGTGTTGGAATCCTTTCCCTTATACCGCTCTCTTTAACGGGATTATCTTTGCTTGTCATGGTTAACTAACACTTTAACACATCAGGCTTAAAATAACTACCCAATGAAATAAGCATCTTTATAATGTAAAGAGTAATTTTAAGACATGGCGAGTAAGATTTGCCCTTCGTGTGGTTACCCAAACCCAAAAAGAGCAAAGAAATGCATCAGTTGCGGATATGACTTTGAAACAGGTTCAACACCAGGTGGCACTCTCCAAAAATCTCCAGCTGAATCCACCTATGTGCAACAGCAGAAAGATGAACCATTCAAGGGAGATGCCTTTAAGGGAGAGGTTCCTATTGCCCAGTTTGGACCCAGGATTCTATTGAGCATCATAGGAATGGCTGTGATTCTCATTGTCGTGATGGGCTATCCTCTCTATGCGACATTCACCTCCGGGAACACTTCCTATATTACAAGTTATCTCCCATATCTTGCTATATATATTGTCCTGATAGCAATATCGCTTGGAAGAAGGGTCGGTTCTGGCAGGTTGTACATCTACAATAATGGGTTTCGCACAAAGAAGGGAACTCTTGATCTATCCTTTGACTATTCTGACATAGAAGCAATGAGCCCTATGACAGGATCCAGGGGAACACAGGTAATCATCCTCAAGTTAAAAGATGGAAGGAGGATGAGCTTCCCAAACTACAGAATACGCTCCAGAAATGTGACACTAGAGAACTGGTTCAATGAAAAGATAACACCTTCTGCCCAGGGCAGTAATGGTACGGGACCACAGGCACAATGACTGGAAAGACAAAGACAATCAATGATTTAGAGGCTTTTATAAAGACCGTATATTCGCTTGAAAGCATAGAGGAAATAAGGTCGAAGATAGAAGGTAATAAGGATATTCTTGGGGGGCAGGAATATTTTGTCGATAAGATATTGGGAAGCAGGAGTGTTGAGAGGGCAAGATATTATCTCGAAAGATTGCTGGATAGCCTTTCAGCGGTAAAAACCAATGGGATAAACGATATCAACCTTAACAGGTGGAATGATTATGATGACATCATTACAGACAGCCTGTGGAATTTTGAGAAGAGGGATCGAAGCGGAACCCATCTTGGCTGGTATTGGGGGAATTTTGTTCCACAAATTCCAAGGCAGTTGATCCTGAGATACACAAAGAAGGGAGATTGGATTCTGGATCCTTTTATGGGAAGCGGTACCACACTGATTGAGTGCAAGATACAGGGAAGAAATGGCCTTGGAGTTGACCTTAACGGTGACGTTGTATCGAAGGCTTCCGAGAGAATATCGCTGCAGAAAGGGATTGAACCGGCAAGCGTGAAGGCACTCGTGGCTGACAGCACAATATCTGATTTCTCAAGCATGGTTGAAGATAGCAGCTTCAATGGGTTTCAGCTTGCCATACTTCATCCGCCATATCACGATATCATCAAGTTTTCTGGAGACAGCAGGGACCTTTCAAATAAGAACTCCGTGGAGGATTTCCTGGAATCCATGCGTGCCGTGATCAGGAATTCAAAAAAAGCCCTTAAGACGAACGGAATCATGGCAATAGTCATAGGCGATAAATTCAACGACTCTAAACTGGAACCTCTGGGCTTCATGACCATGAATGCAGCAATGGAGGAAGGATTGATGCTTAAGAGCATTGTTGTAAAGAATTTTGATTCTACCAGGGGCAAGAGGAACCAGGAGAAGCTGTGGAGATACCGGGCATTCAGCGGCGGATTCTACGTTTTCAAGCATGAGTATATACTCATATTGCAGAACACTGCCAGAAATGCCCTACGCAGGACATGATATCAATTGAAGGAATTGTTAATAAAGACTCTCTAACTTTACCCTTGTGCCTAAACCTATACTGAAATGGGCTGGAGGAAAGCGGCAGCTTCTTCCTGAAATAATGAAAAGGATGCCGGAGAGTTTCAAGGGCTACTGGGAACCATTTCTCGGTGGAGGTGCATTATTTTTTGAGTTGCATAACAGGAAAACTATTTCCAGCGGATTCTTGTCGGATCTGAATGTTGATCTCATTTCTGTTTATAAATACATAAGAAATGAACCCCAGGAACTGATAGAATCCATCAACAACCTCAATTATGGCAATAATGAGAATGATTACTATGCAGCCCGGAAAGAGTTCAACTCCAAACCTGAACCTGCGAGAAGGGCAGCCCTGATGATTTATCTCAACAGGCACTGCTTCAACGGGCTATACAGGGTTAGCAGTTCTGGAAATTTCAATGTCCCCTTTGGGAGGTATAAGAACCCGAGGATACCTGATCAAGATGACATCCTAAGTATGTCGGAAGCCCTCAAGAATGTTGAACTGGAGTGCTGTGATTTTGAACCTGCCCTGAAGAATGTTGAAAAAAATGATTTTGTCTATCTTGATCCTCCATACCATCCCCTTTCCAAGACTGCATTTTTCACCTCCTACAATTCAGGTTCCTTTGGACCTGCGGAACAGGAGAGGTTATTTTCTGTTTTTGAAAACGTTTCTTCAAGAGGGGCTTTCGTAGTTATGAGCAATTCCGATTCCCAGCTTATCAGGGAACTCTATTCCTCATTTAATATATTTGAGATCACTGCCAACCGTTCTATCAATTCAGATAAAAGCGGGAGAAAGGGCATCACGGAACTGATAATAACAAACTGATGGCAAGTTTGTTCCGGCGATACGAAGGCAAAAAGATTTAGAATGGGGCTGCCCGGATTTGGACCGGAGTCTCAGGCTCCCAAAGCCCGTAGGATACCAAGCTACCCCACAGCCCCAGTTAACGCCATAGACTAAGATATGATAAAAATTTAACCATTGCTGCTTGTTCAGAAGAAAACGTTACTATGACCATTATTTCACTAAAGTCCACATGGATTGAAACTGCCTGAGCTGAAAAGGAATGTGATGGCGATGTTCCTATTGTGTATGAGTATGCCCCGTTGAGGAGATAAATGGATTCTGATTATGCTCCAATGATGAAATTGGCAGGCATTCCGTTCACGTTTATGAACCACTACTCTGTTCATTATCACGCGATAATTTTTCTTGATAAAATAGATACTTTACTAAGAAGATATCAATGCTTAAGAAATATTGGCCGTAAATAATACTGTTTGATTTACGTAATTTACGGCCTCTATAGAATAAATTTTGTTTTGAGGGGAATAGATCATTTTGTGTGCATAGTTAAAGTAATATGGTTGAAACAGGAAAATAGATCCACTTATCATATGCTCTATTGGATGGAACCAAGTTAATGTGAAATTTGATCCTATTATGCTTTTTGTTTGAATAGAGGATATAACAGTACAATTAAGACTTCCATTACTTTGTATTAAATACTTAAAACAAGACCATACACATCTTCCTGAAATGCTGTTGTTCCTGTATGAAATGATAAACTGGATGTCCTTTAGGGATATGTTTCCATTGCAACCGTTTATGGAATTTATATAAAGTTCATAGAATGTGGTGTTATTTGAAAAACCAGGTCCACCATAGGGCATTGAATGGCATTCGGTTTGGTTAACATAGCATTTTTCAGTTATAGTTGCTGAGATGGATACTGCAACAGGAGGCTTTGACGATGATGCAGTTGATGCATAATATGTCAGTGCAGTGTAAAGGGTTGCAGCCAGAACTATGGTTATTGCTATGAGTATTATAGTTGCGATT
>JAJZXT010000020.1 GCA_021806355.1 Thermoplasmata archaeon | reverse complement strand
TTTTGTAATGATGGAATAAAATTCTTCATTAAATAACTACGCACCCTAAGGTTACCACTGAGATGATGCAAAGATCGAATTAATCTTCCTTGCTTTCTACATTGCCTTTGAAATCCCTGAGTTTTTCCTCCTTCCTGTATTCCTGGGAATATCTTCCCAGTGGATAATCATGGGTATCGCAGAATTTGATTAGTTTTGCCATTGTTGGCTGCGTTTGCCTTAATTCCTCATAGAGTTTTATGGATAGGTTCCTCAGGTCATAATGTGCCTGCGGTGTGCTTCTTAACTCGATAAAATAACATAATTCCCTGAGATTCCCATGAATCATGACAGGATGCCTGAATGCAAATGGCACCGCATACTGAGCCTTGATTTTCCCATCAGAGTTGCTAATTTTATTGAACAATACATGTGCTTCGTGCATCAGTTCGTTGAACTCTGCCGTTTTTCCAGCATCCAGCGAAATGACCGAAGGTGTATCATATCCGAACTTGGTGGTCAGATGCTTCCTTAATATGGTGAGCATCCTGTGCCTCTGCAGATCCCTGAATGCACCGTAATTCAGGTTAGCTTCGATACTGTATTTGATTGACTCCGCAGCCCGTGGAAGCTTGTCCCTTCTATTCTTTCTTGCGTCAATGATTTCCTGTATGACCTGAATTTTTTCTGTATCACTCATCGACTTAACATGCTGGTTAATTTCATTGTAAAGATATTCATTTCCGTAAAATAAGTTCGTTAAGAATAGATCAATTGCTTCCCGATCGTTGAGGGATGATGTTAATCCAAGCAATTTCTCTTTGGCGGATGAAGCAATTTTAGCTTGCGATATCCTGTTCAATTCTTTTCTATAGGCGATTGAATCTGATCCGTGTCTTGAAATCGCTGACTGTATTATTTCGTGATATTCTGGATCAAGTTCTGCATACAGGCCTTCAGCTATAGCCTCAGCTTCACCGTTTTCACTTGACTTCAACTTCTGGATTAAATTGATAAAGGCTCGTGCATTGCCGGAAATTCCAACGTTTGTGAGAGTTGAAGCAGGCAGTACAAACCTCAAGTCATCCAGTGACCTTGCCCTGATGGCGGAATCATATGATTTTCTCAACAGTTCCTCATCGTTGCCGGTACCTGGGATGCTCTCCGCCGGATATCTTTCCCGGAGTATTTTCAGTAGATCTTCATAATTTTTCTCGTAAAATGAAAATAATTTCTTGCAGTACTCGTCATAATCCCTTCCGATGCTTCCACCGATTCCCAGTGCATCAGAATCCATGAAGAGAAATTTACCCTCATGCTTTCGATCATAACGGACGTATCTCGACGATTTTTCAAGGTAGGATAATCCTATCCTGGATTCTTCAATGAGTTTAACAGCCACGTTTGAAATGTTCTGGATTGCCAGTTGAATATTGACAAGTTCTGCAACAGATTCGTCACCATATTCCAGGAATACCCTCTTATAGAAATCCCGTCCTCTATCACTGTTGTTTTCAAATTCTCTTGAAAAAAGTTCCCTGATATCAAGCACGGCAGTCCTGCTATACCTGGAAAGAAGCGCTCCTCGATCAAGCTGGCTTTCAAGGTTAATTAAAAAAATGTTTTTGTTGGTGTTAGAAAAAGGTTTGTTTTGCATTACCAAGACTTTTAGGCCTTTGGAACGAAGTATACATCCGTTGGGTTCAATTTCAGATTTCTCCTGAATTTTGCCCTGATTGGCATTCCGATATATAGATCCTCTGTATCCACTCCGATTATCCTGCTCAAGAACAGGGAATCTACTCCCTCAAATTCAACGATTACCAGATGGAATGGAGTTTCGTTAAGGAATGCTTCTCCCCCAAAGTAGCATGTTGTGAATGCGTGGATTTTTCCTTCGTTTGGCAGTTTATGCCATTCTGTTTCTGCACCACACATCATACAGTGTCCCCTTGGTGTAGCATAGATATAACCGCACTTCTTGCACTTGCTCCCCAGTATCTCCTTCCTTCCCAGTGCCTTGAAAAATTCTGAATCCTGGGCATAGCTGTGAATGTAGTCTATCTCGTAGTGCGATTTCACTATCAAGGGATCAAAATTGTATACCACTGTTCCTTCCTGTGTCTCTTCCAGTTTTGCATTAGGGTTTATTGTCATTTTACCGCCTCCATTACTGTTGCCGTAACATAAGTTCCTGTGCCTGCATGGCTGTGGATAAGCCCACGCTTTGCGTTGCCAATCTGAAGCGCATCATCCTTGAAGTGCTTCTTGATGCTGTGCTGGAGCTGCCAGAACATGAAAACAGCCTGCATTATGCCCGTTGCACCTACTGGATGACCGCAAGCCAGAAGCCCCCCTGAGGGGTTGACTGCAACCTTTCCTTTCAAGTCTGCCTTTCCTTCTTCGACAAATTTTCCTCCTTCCCCATATTTACAGAGTCCGAGATCCTCGTATGTCTGAATTTCCGATGATGTGTATGCGTCATGGAGTTCAACTAAGTCAAGTTCTTCCAGAGGATCTGTAATTCCTGCAGATTCATAGGCTTCCTTTGCAGCAGATCTTCCGGCTCTGAATGAGTGTATTCCGGGATATTTGAGGTTCTTATAATCAGATTCTTTTTCATTTGGAAGAAGAATTACCTTTCCAAGCGGTCTGTCTGCGAGTCTCATCGTATCGGTACCGGTTCCTATCCCCTTGATCAGGACAGGATTGTCGCAAAGCTCGAATGCCTTTTCTTCGTTTGCAAGTATGGCCACTGCAGCACCATCAGACATGGCACAAACATCAAGCCTGGTTAATGGGTAAGACACCATTGGCGATTTTCTCACATCTTCAACAGTTATCTTCATCGGGCTCTGTGCATATGGATTATGAAGTGCGTTTCCATGGTTCTTGACTGATACCTTGGCCAACTGTTCAACCGTGGTTCCAAATTCATACATGTGCCTTGTTGCCATCATTGCATAATATCCTGTATAGAACCCGCCAATTGGGTAGTCAAAGTTTGTATCGCTTGCAAGGGCTATGAACTCATTGCCTTTCCATGTATTTACATGTGACATTGTTTCGAAACCATAAACGGCACAGGTGTTCATTCTTCCCGAAGCGACCTCTTCAACTCCCGCCTGGAAAGATAAACCTCCAGTTGCACCTCCGCCTTCAACTCTCTTGCTCGGTTTTGGCGTTAGCCCAAGATAATCCTGAGCCATTATTCCTGACATCAGTTGTCTCTGAAAATGATCAGAGAAATACGAGGCAACAGAGCCATCTATATCATTTAACGTCATGCCAATATCGTTGAGGGCATAATCGAAAGCCTTTTTTGTTCTCAGCCTAAAATCCGCATCAGGTGATGCCTTTGTGAATTTGGTAACACCCCCGGATATCATATATACGTCCTGACCTTTGTTTTTCATGCAATAACCCCTATTCTTCAATAATTATTAATTTTCCTCTTCTCATTGATGATGGTGCTTTCTTAAGAAATTAGCCAAAAACAATGTGATAATGCTATCCCCGCAAGTTTTACGATCCGTACCGATTATGCGAATGTGATGAATACAAACCACTTAAAATTCTCAACCCCTTCTGCAAGAAAAGCTGCAGGTCTCAACGAATTCCCAAAACTTTGCTGAGTTATGGATAAAGAAGTCAAGGCTTTAGGCCATCCTCAATTCAATGATACCTTGACCTGATGGCGTATAATTCAGCCATCCCATCTGTGATGTTGGCGATTCCAGCCGCTAATAATAGAACGAGTGCTAAGTTGGCAGCACCTGTAGCACCCAATGAAATGAAGCTGGTGTTTATAGGTATAAATACCCTGTAGGATATCATAAAGACAGAGATTATTACAAGCAGGATAATTTCAAACATGCCACTGAATATCCTCAATGAAATTCTTTCCATAGAGATAAGATCATGAATCAGGTAACTGAACACGAGAACGATTATGGAAAATAACACAACTATCGGATCTATGAAGTATGTCATCATAGCGAAGAAAAGAGTGACCCCTGATGTGAAAATGGGAAAGAAGTACCCATTCAGCCTTCCAAGTTCTTTCCTATAATGGAAACCTGATGATACTATTAAACCCAGACTGATTAAAACCATGAAATCTGTTATGCTAAGGAGGAAATTTTCACCTGCACTTGCAAGTACCACTATGAATACAAGAGTGAAAACCCATGAGACCTTTGAAACAGAGTAAGGAAATATCTTATCCTCACCCAGAACTTTCAAATGCCTGGAGGCTGCAAGAAAAGCTGGGGTGAATGTGGTAAGGGTGGCGATAAGGAATGCAACTATGATAAAAAATGCGCCGGCATCCCCCTGCAATGTCTGTGCAATATATAGCGCCGGGATCGTTGCGCTTTGAATAGTGCCCGTTGCAACTCCTGAAAGCATTACCGAGATTGAATATAGTATGTTTATGCTGGATGATATAAGAACTGTGAGAAACATTGAAACCTTCAAAATGGTACTTTTCTGAGCGTTGAATTTTTTTCTTATAATGGGGAAAGTCATTGTTATTTCTTGTTTTACCTCACGCTGGAATGCCATTATTTCCTGGAAACCAAAGAAAAGAATATACAGATATCCCGTATTGATCAGGAGGTCAAATATCCAGTTGGAACCGAATGGTATTTTATAAAATCTTGCAAAATCCAGATGGGGGCCGAATATAAAGAATGACTCTGCAATTAATATGGATGCCATCACAATCACAAAAAACAATTGTATTTTTCCTATTATGATTAGAAATCGTTCTTCAAAGAAGGCATTTATGATAAACCACAAGATAATCATTGCAAGTATTGAGTAGACAATTACTTGTTCGCCATATCCATAAAAAAAGGTCACCGAGATAGTCCTGGGAAGAATCTCGTAAAGAAGGTCATAAAATATAATCATGCAATAAGCTGAAAGCGACGAGTTTGCTACCCACATGGAAGTCCTTGAGACAAAATACCTGAGTGATGTTCTTCCATATGCTTCCCTGATAAATGCAGGGCCCCCGACTATATCCTTTCCCCTCCCTGCATGATACGCATACACGTCAGAATATACCTTTGCCATTCCGAATGATATAAGGCTGGCAATTGTCAATGACAGTATCGAGATGACGCCATATTGCACGGCATTTTCAGGAATCAGCAGAAAGAGGGGGGAACCCAGTGTTGAACCAACGCCAAGCCCAATCATGATCCATAGGCCGTAGGATGGGTTTTCATGGCTCCTTATGGAGGGTTTGACAAATTTAACCCTGTAAGTGGTCGGATAAGAAAGAATCAGCAATAGTCCGAAAAAAATTAAGGAAATTACGACCATGAAATATGATACCGTTCCAATATCCAGATGCGATATCTGCGATATTGAATTGAGTGACCCAAGTGAAAGTACAATTCCGACAAGAACCATTATGACTCCAATGATGGTTGAAATTGCCCTGAGCGATACGACAAATTTTGCAAGCGTTCTCTTATTCATAACCGGCATCCTGAATGATTCACTTTGTTATGATCAGGAGTGAATTCTTTGCAACCCTGATTGTGAAAAACGCTGAAACCAGAAGAAACACGGATATTAGGAATGAAATCATGACAGAAATGTAAAGCAGTCCGGAGGATCGCGCATAATAAGTTACAGCACCGGCGTAATAGTCAAGAAAGTTCTTGATTGAGAAGCTGGGTGACAGGGAAGGAAAGAGAAGAAGTACCCCAAAGATAAACAGCACGGAAGCGGTTATGAATTGCCCTATTCCCGTGATAAGGAGTTCCAGAAATCTCTGGTTCCTCCCTGTTGAAATTGTTGAGAAGAACTCCCTCACTTCAGGATCGTCCTCCATGAGCTTATTCACTATGTCCAACCTGGATATTTCCTGATTCTGCTCCGAAAGAAGCATTACTCCCTTAATTGTCAGCCTGAGTTGATCAAGCAAGGGTTTCAACGAGTTGTCTTTGCCTTGTGTTTCCACATCGTTGAAAATCTATAAACGATATTATGTTTTTGATTGATTGAATATTATTTAATAATAAATACAATTTAGAATTAAAAGTTGCTTTCAACAAGAATTAATAAATAATAATCAATTCCCTCCTGTGATGGAAATGCAGGATTCCCCTGAAGTGAGGAATGCAAGGCAGTTTAAGGCGTTCTTTACATATATGGTTGATGCTATAGGAAGCCAGAGGGATTCATTGGCGCAAGCAGAAGCCCTGGAGAAATTGAAGGCATCCATTCCAGGAGAATTGTCCGATGTAGATTCGCTGGTTATATCAATTTCAAAAGTATTTGAGGCGTACAGGAATGAAAAGGGTATATCAAGCATCCTTGACACAGAAAACACCATAATAAATTTTACAAAGGGTGCAATAGAAAATTACAAGAAGAGGGTTGTCGAGGAAAAGAACCAGAAGATATCTGAACTCTCGGCAAATATAAATGCCCTGCTCCTGAATGCTAATAAATCCATGCAAGCGTTTCTATCGAATGATCCATTAGACATCCTGGATTATTCCATTGGCATCAAGTGGGTCAATGGAGCATATGAAGGCATTGCAAGATACTCATGCCAGAATGGAATAGAATATGATTTTACCCTTAATATAAGAGACTTTGAAATGCTAAAGGAATCACTGAAATTCTCCACACTGGAAAAGGGATTGAAGATACCGGTGAGATCTGCTTCCACATGGATAGGCAAGGAACCGCAGCTCGATTATGAGAAGCTTGACAGATACAGCCTGGTTTCCACAACAATAAACAAGGGAAACCTGTTTGTAGTATTCCAGGATTTTGAAAAATCCTCGTCCTTCACTTTTGTTATGTCAAGAGGTACAGAAAATTCGTTTCTTTCGGTGGAATACAAGGATGAAAACGGAAGCATGGACATAACCAGCCAACCCGCCATGAATAACACATTGGAGATCGAGAGGATTGAGGACCCCCTTGACAGGATCTATGGAACCTTGCTTGAACTTGAACAGAACAGGCTTAAGCTTTCAAAACTTTCGGTAAATGGGAATGACATACTATCAGGTCCTTCATACCTTGAGTTTGGTCGTATCGTTTTTGGGTTAATGAAGGAGAATTTTAAGGAATATATTTCAACCTTATCGGAGAAGAATTCTGATCCATCCGTGAACAATGGGTTCTCAAAGAGCTATGTGAGAGACAGGCTCAGGGTCCTTGGCCAGCTCGGCAATGATATGCTTGTGGAACTTGGCTTAAGAAATAGTGAAAATTAGCCTCCGGGAGAAATGCGAACCGGTTTCAGGCAAGGGCGATAATATCACTGAGCACACCAAGGGAAGTTTCCACCGGGCCATCAAAATCTTCTGAGACGAAGATTGCTGATCTTCCTGAAGGCTTGAGTTCATAAGCCATGGATTTAGGCCCAAGATTGTAAAAGTTTTCGTTTTTATTTACGTTCCTGATGCGCGATTCTACAATAATTTCATCATCTCTCCTGGTTACCGTCGAAAGAAGCATCTTTCTTGATCCATTCTCAAATTCTATGCTTGAAGTTATTCCCTCATATTTCAAGTTCCTTAGCCTGAATTCTGTCCCGAATAGAGAATTTGAAATTATTATGGATTTCCTTGCACTGTCAAGGCCTGTTACATCATCGGAATAATCTGTTTCGGCAAAGCCTTCCCTGATAGCATCCTGAATTGCCTCGTCCATTCTGCCGCCTCTTCTCATAATTTCAAGAATGTAATTTGTGGTGAGGTTCACGATGCCTGAAAATTGCATTATCTTCATCCCGTGCAGGGAAGACCTGACCATGTTGAACAATGGCAACCCGCCGCACACCGTGGATTCATAGAGTATATTTCCCTTTCCTTCCTTGCTGAAATTCATGACTTCCGGCCAGAAATTAGCCAGCGGTGATTTATTGGATGTAACAACAGATTTGCCTGCGAGAAGAAAATCCTTGTAGATGTTCGTTTCCCTTAACCCATCCTTGCTTGCCGTACTGGCATCAATGAGGATATCCACCTCATCCGGATTTGGCAACCTTGCTGTCTTTGAACCTGCGTTCTCCAGGGCTCCTTCCATTTTTGCGCTCAGCAGATTTTCGGGAGATATCCCTTCCTCACCAAGAATAATTGATCTTGAATCTGCCGCGCCGATTATCCTGAAATGCTCATCGAAGTTGAAATTCATTGTATTGTTCTTAATATTGAGCAGGAGATTTTTTCCAACAGCCCCAACCCCCAATATGAAGATTCTTTTCTTACTCATCTTCCGGACCTATTCTTCCGATAGCGAGTACCTCATCTTCCTTCCCAAGATTGATCAATTTTACCCCTGATGTGACCCTTGATTGCACCTTGATCTTTGAGACGTTTAATCTTATCGTCATTTCATTTCTTGTCATAATCAAGACATCTTCACCATCCTGTACGGGAAGGGCAGCAGATATTGGCCCCGTTTTCGAGCTTTGCCTCATACAGAGGACACCACCAGTGCCTCTTCTATGTGACTTGAATTCCAATGGATCGGTTCTCTTTCCAATTCCCCGTGTACTCACTGTAAGAAGCGTTTGGCCCTCTTCGATTGGAAATGCGCTGATAACCCTGTCCTTATTCTTCAGCCTCATGGCCCTTACGCCCATTGAACCCCTGCCGGTGTTCCTGATTTCACTGGAACTGAACATGGACGCCTTTCCGGCATTTGAGACTATTATGAGCGACATCTCTTTATCCATCGGCTCAACCGCAACAACTTCATCGTCATCGTTGAGTGTTATTAGCCTCAACCCATTTGACCTTATATTCTTAAGCTGGTCTTTCTTAAGCTTCTTTATTTTTCCATTCCTTGTGGCAACGATGAGATATCCCTTTAATTCTTCATAATCCCTCATTATATGCTTAACGATTTCTCCCTCTGATAAATTCAGGACAGAACCAAGAGATACTCCAACGGACTTTCTGCTCTTGGTTTCTATCTCATACACATTTCTCTTCAGGACCCTTCCGGTGTTTGTGAAAAATAGCACAGCGTCGTGGGAATTACAGTGCATGATATTCTTTGGCATATCTTCCGCCCTGAAGGACGTTGTTATTCCCTTTCCTCCCCTTCTCTGTGCCCTGTATTCATCAAGGGCGATTCTCTTGAGGAATCCTTTTTCAGTTAATATCAGGACGCATTCCTCCATTGGAATGACATCGGTAATGGATCGCTCCTCAACATCCCTGAATATGATCTTTGTTCTCCTTTTATCGCCGTACTGCTTCTTCACGTATGCAATTTCCTGAAGCAGTATTTCACGCCTCTTAGCATCGCTCGATATTATTTCCTCAAGTTTTGCTATGCTTGTCCTTATTTCCCGTATTTCCGATTTTACCTTCTCAATTTCCAGGGATGTGAGCCTCTGCAACCTCATTTCGAGTATTGCGCTGGCCTGGATTTCTGTTATATCATGAAACTCCATCAGTTTTGTCCTTGCTTCCGATGGATCGCTTGAATTCTTGATTATCTCGATTGTCCTATCAATGTTGGCAAGAGCCTTTTCTATACCTGAGAGAACGTGATCCCTTTCCCTGAGCTTTCTCAGGTCAAAATTGCTGCGCTTCAGGATAGTGCTCAGCCTGTGGTCTATGAAGTGCCCCAATATGTCCTTTATCCCCAGAATCTTTGGAACATTGTTCACCAGAACCAGGTTAATTATTCCGGAGGACTGTTCCAGATCTGTGTGGGCATATAGCTGGTTCAATACAAGTCCTTTTGTTTCATCGTCCCTGATCTTTATGACAATACGCATGCCTTCCCTGCTGCTTTCATCCCTGATATCTGTTATTCCTGTCAGTATCTCCTCCTTGACCTGGTTTGCCATCTTTTCAAGGAAAAGGGATTTATTGACGCCGTAGGGTATGCTGGTTATGATTATCCTTTTCTTCTCATCGAGATTAACCTCGCCACGTGCAACGACCTTACCCCTTCCGGTTTCGTAGGACTCCATTGATGCTTTTGAGAAAAAAACTATTCCCCCTCCGGGGAAGTCCGGACCCTTGATGTGCTTCATTATGTCACTTGTTCCGGATTCCGGATTCTTTACCATCATTGAGATAGCATCACAAACTTCTGATAGATTGTGCGGGAGAATGTTCGTTGCCATTCCGACCGCTATTCCGGATGCCCCGTTGATTATAAGATTGGGTATCATTGAAGGCAGGAAATCAGGTTCCTGCAAGGAACCGTCAAAATTCAACCTGAAATTCACTGTTTCCTTGTCGAGATCCATGAGCATATCCTCCGATATCCTGCCTAACCTTGCTTCTGTATATCTCATTGCCGCGGGAGAATCGCCGTCTATGGAACCAAAATTCCCCTGCCCGTCTATGAGAGGGTACCTAAGAGTGAAATCTTGGGCCATCCTGGCCAGTGCTTCATAGATCGCAGAATCTCCATGTGGATGGTACTTACCCATGGTGTCTCCTACTATCCTGGCCGATTTCCTGTACGGTTTATCATGTGTAAAACCCATTTCATTCATTGAAAAAAGCAGCCTTCGCTGTACTGGTTTCAGCCCATCCCGCACATCAGGGAGAGCCCGGCTTACGATAACGCTCATTGCGTATTCTAAATATGATTTCTTGATTTCTTCTTCTATGCTTTTCTTTTCCAATTAATCATCCTCACGTGTCTATTTCTGTAACATAGGTTGCGTTTTCCTCAATGAATTTTCTTCTTGGCTCGACTTTCTCCCCCATCAGGATGGAGAACATATGATCTGCAGCCGAGGCATTATCCTCTGTAACTTCCACAAGCTTCCTGCTTTCAGGGCACATGGCTGTTTCCCACAACTGGGAAGGATTCATTTCACCAAGACCCTTGAATCGCTGAATAACTGCATTCTTTCCAAATTCCCTGGATAGCCTGTCCAGTTCGGAATCAGTGTAAACATAAGCTATTTTGTCGCCCTTCTGGATACGATAAAGGGGCGTTTCTGCAAAGAATATCTTCCCGGAAGTGATCAGTTCCTTTGCGAACCTGTAGAAAAATGTCAGGAGAAGCGTCCTGATGTGTGCCCCATCAACATCTGCATCAGTCATTATTATAATCTTCCCGTACCTCAGCTTCTTGATGTCAAGATCTTCCTTGACGTTGGTGCCAATTGCGGTTATTAGATCTCTGATTACCTGGTTGCTGAGTGCCTTAAAATCGTTTGCCTTCTCTACATTCAAGATTTTTCCCCTAAGCGGAAGCACCGCCTGGAAATCCCTGTTTCTTGCCTGTTTTGCAGAACCACCTGCAGAGTCTCCTTCTACAATGTATATCTCCGTCTTTTCAGGATCGTTGGATGAGCAATCTGACAATTTACCCGGCAATCCTCCGCCCTCAAGTGCGCTCTTTCTCCTGACAAGATCCCTTGCCTTTCTTGAAGCCTCTCTCGCTTCCGCGGCAGCAAGAACCCTCTTGACTATTATTTCGGCAATGTTAGGGTAGCTTTCCAGATATTCCTTCATCTGATTCTCTACAACAGATTGCACAATGCCCCTCATCTCACTGTTCCCAAGTTTGGATTTTGTCTGTCCCTCAAATTGGGGTTCC
>JAJZXT010000049.1 GCA_021806355.1 Thermoplasmata archaeon | reverse complement strand
GAATGCAGCAATAAATGTAAAGAGATTTGGCCTGATAAAGACCGGAATACCCACGGACAGTGGGGAATTAACGCCTGTGGACACAGTCACCTCTACTCTATCCCTTCTTGAGAAGGAAGGGATAAAGCAAGTGAAGTGGTTGAAGCAGGAAGCCCACGTTCTTTAGACGTGGGAGGATGTCACGGGTGTATGCATGCATTCGTTTTCATGGGAGCACTATCAACATTAAGTTTCAGTTCATTGCACCTCATTCTCAAGTAAGCATTGAGGCAGGAGCGGCGTTTCATGTGTGAAACATTTAAAATACCTTTTTTTCAATATCATTTGGGCTGGATGAGCGATCTTAATAAGATAATAAAGGAAGCCTGGAAACACAAGGACAATCCTGAACTGTTGCTAAAGAAGTTCCAGGAAGTTTTTGAAGATTACCAGGAAGATTCTGTATACCTATTCGAATATGCAAACGCTCTGGATTTCTTAGGGAAAGAGAATGAGGCAATTCCGTTATATCAAAGGGCTATAGAATTGGGAATTTCTGGAAAATTGAAGACTCAGGCTGAAATCCAGTTGGGAAGTTCATTAAGTGTTACTGGCAAAAATGAAGGTGCTATTGGCATCCTCAGCAGAGTTTTGGAGGAAACTGGGGATCCTGCTGCCCTGATATTCCTGTGCACTGCCCTGTTTAGGGCTGGAGAAGCCATGAAGGCACTCAAGGCCGCACTCAACTTTATCCTGTCAGGTGACAATGGCCTATTGCCTGAATATAAGAGATCTCTCTCACAGTATCTTGAAGAAATAGATTGATTTCGGATAATAGCGGTCAATCATGTCTGAAAACGTTAGCCAGATGGAGAAATAAGACCTGAGTCTATTTCACATTCTTCCTTTTATCTCTCTATAAATGTTTATGGCTGCAGGGCTTGTTCTCCACCTGTTGTTTAACCTGATCCCTGGAAGTTCTCCCTGCTTGATTCTCAGTGCAAGGTATTTTGTTGAGTAATCTGTACCGGAAACTTCTCTCGCCTCATTAATGGTCATCAGTTTATCTGCCTCAGAACCAACCATGTCAAGCACAAAAATGAGCGACCGTGCCATGCTTATTTCCAGAAATGATGCTAAAACGGCTGCATCGTTGAAATGGGCAACCTCAAGAGCATTCAGGTAGGAATTCCTGTCGTCAGGGAGAATGTGGATGAGCGGCCAGTTGTGATTAAGGAAATGTATACTTAGCAGCAGTCTGCCGACTCTTCCGTTCCCATCCGAAAATGGGTGGATTGATTCAAATCCAAAATGCATTTCAGCAGCCTGGGAAAAAACATCCTCACGCTTCATTTCCATTGCCATGTAATGTTGCTCCCACTCCTGAAGGAGAGAGATGATCTTCTCCACTCTTGGGGGTGAATACCTTGAGCCTGATATTCTGACATTAACCCTTCTCCACTGTCCTGCATCGATAAGGATTCCATGAAAGATCATATTATGCAAATCCAATGCGCTTTTCATGTTAATTTCAAATATTCTTCCACTTACGACTTCGGCCAGGGCAGACCGGTGCTGAATTGTTTCGAGCAGATCCCTCACAGGGTGATCAGGTACAGTCATGCCAGTTTCAATTACCCTGGTCACTTCATTCAGGGTGAGAGTGTTTCCCTCTATTGCATTAGTTCCCCAGGTATTCAGTATGAATAATTCCCGAAGCGTCTTCTCTGGCATATCACGTACTGAACCTCGATCCAGCATTCTCTCTCTCAGTCGTTCTAATATGTGTCTATCCATTATTAACGCTACTATACATACTTCATATATATACATATATGGAAAAAACAAAAAAATCCACTAATTCCATATTTCAAATTTATGAATTCCTCCTGTTACCGTTTTGAATAGCCTGACATGGTTCTAGCTCTGCTCCGGTAAGCCAGTATTAACCCTATGTTTGGGCTGGAGCCAACGCAATCTTTTCTATACTTTTCTTTTACGGTTAATCGAATCCTGCTTAATCCATGTTCATTTGATTTTATTTGAGATCAAACCTGTCAAGGTTCATTACCTTGGTCCACGCAGCCACAAAGTCTCTTGCAAATTTTTCTTTCCCATCATCACTTCCATAGACCTCCGCTACTGCACGCAACTCAGAATGAGAACCAAATATCAAGTCCACACGACTTGCAGTCCATTTCATTTTCCCTGTTTTCGCATCTTCCCCCTTGAAATGAGAATGTGAATCATCAATCGCTTTCCATGTGGTTCCCATATCAAGAAGATTCACGAAAAAGTCATTCGTCAGCACACCTGGACGGTCTGTAAACACACCATCCTGGGAGTGGCCATAATTTGCATCCAATGCCCTCATTCCCCCTATAAGGACAACCATTTCAGGTATTGTGAGAGCGAGAAGCTGTGCTTTATCGATGAGCTGGAATTCCTCCTTTGCATCCATGGAACCTGACCTGTAGTTACGAAAACCATCGAATTTAGGTTCAAGCATCGAAACGGATTGCACATCTGTTTGCTCTTTAAGGGCATCCATTCGCCCTGGAATAAACGGAACTTCAACTTTGAATCCGCCCTCCCTGGCAGCCTTTTCAACGCCTGCGTTGCCTGCCAGGACTATGAGGTCCGCAAGTGATATCTTTTTTCCATTCTTTGCACTGGAGTTGAATTCACTCCTGATTTTTTCCAGCGCCTTAAGGACTCTTTCCAACTGCCTCGGTTCATTGCATTCCCAGTTCTTCTGGGGTTCGAGCCTTATGCGTGAACCGTTCGCTCCGCCCCTCTTGTCGCTTCCCCTGAATGTTGATGCCGATGACCATGCCGTGTATACAAGCTCCCTGGCTTTCAGTCCTGAATTGAGCACGGCGGCCTTCAGATCTGATATGTCCCTGTCATCAACCAATTTGTGGTTAACCGCAGGGATTGGGTCCTGCCATATGAGATCCTCTGCAGGCGCCTCTGAGCCAAGATACCTTGTCCTTGGGCCCATGTCACGATGCGTCAACTTGAACCATGCCCTTGCAAATGCATCCGCGAAATCATCCGGATGCTCAAAAAAGCGTCTGGAGATCTTCTCATATACTGGATCCACCCGCAGAGAAAGATCTGTGACAAGCATTGTTGGCGAGCGCTTCTTGCTTGGGTCGTGAGGATCCGGAACTGTATTTGCCCCTGCACCCCCCTTTGCAACAAACTGATATGCACCTGCGGGACTCTTTGTAAGTTCCCACTCATATCCGAAGAGCGTGGTAAAGAAACCATTGCTCCACTTCGTCGGTGATGTTGTCCATATGACCTCAGGTCCACCGCCTATGGTATCGTCACCTTTGCCAGACTTGTATGTGCTTTTCCATCCGATTCCCTGGTTCTCAATCGGTGCAGCCTCTGGTTCTGGTCCGACATGCTTGGCTGGGCCAGCACCATGGGTTTTCCCGAAAGTGTGTCCTCCCGCAATAAGCGCAACCGTCTCCTCATCATTCATTGCCATCCGGAAGAATGTTTCCCGGATATCCTTTGCTGCTGCAATAGGATCGGGTTTGCCGTTTGGGCCCTCTGGATTGACATAGATTAATCCCATCTGAACTGCCGCTAGTGGCTTTTCCAGTTCCCTGTCGCTTGAGTACCGTTTGTCGCCAAGCCACTCCTGTTCTTTTCCCCAGTATACTGATTCATCCGGTTCATAAACATCCTCCCTGCCCCCACTGAATCCGAAGGTCTTGAAACCCATGCTTTCCAGGGCTACGTTTCCAGAAAGGATTATCAAATCTCCCCATGAAAGTTTCCTGCCGTATTTCTGCTTGATCGGCCAGATCAGCCTTCTGGCCCTGTCCAGGAGCACATTGTCCGGCCAGCTGTTCAACGGTGGAAAACGCTGTTGTGCTGAGCCAGCTCCGCCTCTTCCATCGTCTGTCCTGTAGGTTCCAGCAGCATGCCAGGCCATCCTGATCATCAGGGGGCCATAATTGCCAAAATCTGCAGGCCACCATTCCTGGGAGGTTGTCAAAATCTTGGCTATATCTTTCTTCACTGCTGCAAGATCCAGGCTCTTGAACTCTTCCCTATAGTCAAAATCCTCATCCATTGGATTTGATTTTGGTGAATTTTGGCGGAGGATCCTGAGATCCAATCGATCAGGCCACCACTCCTGAATACTTCTTCTCATCTTATTTCTGTGCTCAGCAGGGAGTTCTTTTTCGCTCATCAGTTTTCACTTTACTTACGTGAACTTCAATCTTAAGGTTTTGCATACCTAAAAACTCATTGGGAGAGTTAGAAATAAATAGAGTATTTATCCCGGCGGGATTGGTGAAATATCAATGATATCGGTCGGTATATTCTACAAAAACATTGATCATTAACCGATTATCAAATAAAGGAATTGCAGAATTCTATACGGGCATTTCAAATGATTCCCGGTTCAGGTACCGCTTCCTGTTCAGGTGTGAATGCGGGGCTGGCATTGATTCAGATATACATAGTAAAATTCACGCGTGCAACTGCATATCGCCATCAGGAATCGGAGACCGAAGCCTTGTTACTCACTGGAACGGTTTTCTGAAGCTAAGATGATGAGGAAAGCATTGAACTACTTCGCTAAATCACCTATCACTGGCATAGATATGTCAACGCCCTGGGATGCTTTGTAGCCAACGTATATGCCGTACAGCCACAGGATAAGTATAACCAGATCAATAAGCAATGAAAAGAAATAACTATTAAACGGGAGGATCAAGGGAATGATGCCGATCACGGATATGATCACTCCAAGAAGAATAGCCTGGATTGCGTGAAATCTAAGATCCTTGTTCTTGCTTCCATACAAGACATAAACAATTATGCCGGATAACCAAGTTAGCAGGTAGCAAAATATGAACATTATTCCATCTTCTCTACTTTCTGACATACACACCAGACTCTTTTTTAAACGCTCAGCAGAAAGAACGAATTCTATTATACCCTGACACAGATGTGAGTTGATATCAACTCAATGTAGAGCTTCCATTCCCTTCTGCTGAAATGATATCATGTATGGAGGGATAATACTTTTGGTAATTCGAGGAAAGCTTTCGGTCGTATGGTGATCTTCCCGAATGTTGGAAGCAAACGGATAGCTCATACGAGGAAATAATATCGTCCAATGGATAAATAATATATTGGGCACTTCTTCTTTGGCTAGATTGCAGTAGAATCTCCACTCAGGCATCTTCCAAATATATGCGACCAGAAACCGAACGGTTGAAAATGTTCAATACAGCTTACCGTACATACGGTTAGATGGTTAAAACCAAGATAACCGTATCGGTAGAGAAACCGGTGGTGGACAATGCAAAACTTGCCCTGGTGGCCTCCTCTCCCAGCTTTCGCAGGGAGCTTCCCACTTCAAAGGTTGCTGGTGGAATCTCCATGGGCTTGAATTCCCTTCGGCCCGAAGGTACTTTGTCCTTCATGCTAAGCCATCTGACTGTACGGATGCAGGCACGCATGAAGCAATATGCGATCCGACCTCTTTCATTTCTGTCTGCCAGCGGACAGATCAATATCCTGCGAGAAATAGTAACCTTTTCGCTCGCTTTCATCCCCTATCTTGCGAAAGGGGAATTCCCGCTCGCAAATGTTAAATTCAATTTTCTGATCTCTTTGCTCTCTTTCTTGTAGGCACATTGATCCTGCGAAACACAGCTACAAGTAATATAAGTGCAGGAACGGCAGGAATCCACATAAGAAGCGGATAAAGAAAATCATTGGGAGGAGATTGTGTAGTTTCGAAATATATCTCTGTCGCTTCAAAAAGGGCTGCAATTTCCAATTCTATCGCAACAAACCCGTATAAAAGAAGGCATTTTATCAATCTCATTGTGAGTATTCTTCTTCCTTCCTTGTATTTGACTAAAGCGTACGTAATATAAACGCTGATAGTTACTGCGACCGCATATGCTGGCAATTCAAGCCAGGAGTGCGGATAGAGGAGTAATGATATAAATATTGCAAGTCCTGAAACATTGAGGTTTCCTCCCTCAAGGGAAATTATAAATGCGGTTGCAAAACCCGAAGCCAGAAAGAAAAATGGTCCAATTATAGGTATTACTTCAATACTTGCGACCCTGAAATTGTTCAGGAATATATCAAAAAACATTACCGGAATAGACTGGCTTGTTATGTTTGACTGCTCCGCCTTGAATCTTGCCAGCATGCTGGGATCTGAGAAATGGATTGAAGAAATTATGATATATATCAGAAATTCAATCACCAATGAATCGATAAAGTAGTTGCGGATATGCCTGTTGTCAAGTAAAGGAATCTCTTCTTCCACACATCACTATGGATAAATTCTTATTAAAATTTATTAGTTTTTCTCAGTAAAATTGAAAAAAAGAATCAGAGAGGAAAGTCTCCTTCCCCAAAATTCTTCTTCCAGTCATCCAGGAATCTCTGCAATCCTTCGTCAGTCTTGGGATGTGTTGTCAATTTCGATATTACATCGAAGGGCATAGTGACAACATCCGCGCCAATTATTGCTGATCTCAGCACGTGAATGGGATTCCTGATAGATGCAACAAGTATTTTTGTCTTAATGTCATAGTTGAGAAATATAGCCTTGATTTCGTCTATTATTGACATTCCATCTTCACCAATGTCATCCAGCCTACCAACGAATGGAGAAACGTATTCTGCACCAGCTTTAGCTGCAAACATGGCCTGAAGAGGATTGAATATCAGCGTGCAGTTGACAGGAATTCTCTTCTCATTCAGGGCTTTTATAGTCTTCAAACCAGGAAGTGTCATAGGAATCTTGACAACGGCATTGTCTCCGAGGGAGCTTATTCTTAGTGCCTGCTTCAGCATCCCCTCATAGTCGGTTGCAACGACTTCGATACTGACCGGTCCGGGTGTCTCTTTTAAAATCTGCGATACCAGATCCTTGAAGCTGAGCCCCTTTGCCAATTCCTTTGCAGCCAGTGTTGGATTTGTCGTCACTCCATCCAGAAGTCCCCAGTCTCTCGTCTTCCTAATTTCTTCTATATTTGCTGTATCCAAGAATATCTTCATCTTTTATCCTCCCTGAAACACTCCAAACTTAATTTAACTATGTCCTGCACCCCCATGTGGAAGTAATCAAATAGTTCCCATGACTTTCCAGATTTTCCAAAAGTATCCCTCATTCCGAGTCTTTTCACCATGACGGGATAATCTTCAGAAACAACCTCGCTGACCCTGCTTCCGATACCGTTGTATATGGAATGTTCCTCAGCAGTGACTATTTTGCCGGTTTCTCTTGCACTCTTCAGAATAGCTTCCCTGTCAATAGGTTTCACGCTGGACAGGTTTATTACTCTGGCATCTACACCATGTGTTCTCAGTTCCTCAGCTGCCTGAAGTGAAAATGAGACCATAGAGCCATTGGCAAAAATTGTCAGGTCTTTTCCATCCCTGAATGTGACGGACTTTCCTTCCTTGAACTCGTAATCAGGTTCATTTAAGACAGGAAATTTCTCTCTCGTCAGCCTTATGTAATACGGTGTGGTGGTTTCTTCTACAAGGTAATTCAGCACACTTGCTGTCTCAATCGAATCAACAGGAACAATAACCTTCATGTTAGGAATGCCGGACATTATGCCCACATCCTCCACAATTTGGTGGGTTGCACCATCTTCTCCCACAGTGATTCCAGCATGCGTTACGACAAACTTTACATTAACATTATTGTAACATACAGATTGCCTTATCTGTTCATAGGTTCTCATCAAGAAAACGGCAAATGTTGAAACAAAGACTTTCTTGCCGCTGAGAGCTAGGCCAGCTGCAGATGAAACCATGGATTGCTCAGAAATTCCCATGTTAAAAAACCGTTCCGGGAATCTCTTTCCAAACATGGACGTTTTTGTTGATGATGATAAATCTGCATCCAGCACGACTATATCATTATGCTTTTCGCCGAGTTTTACAATAGTTTCGCCATACTTGTCCCTTAAGCTCTCGGAAGTCATGGAACCATCCTCTCTATGTCCCTAAGCGCCAGTTCATATTCTTTCTCGTCAGCGGGTGGGGAACCGTGATATTTGGGGTTATTTTCCATGTATGAAACACCTTTTCCTTTGATAGTGTTTGCAATTATAAAACTTGGAGATTTACCGCTCTTTTTTGCTGTTTTTATAGCTTCTGAAAATTCATGGATGCTATGACCATCGACTTCAAGGACATTCCAGCCAAAGGCACTGACTTTGGCCCGTATGTCTCCCATCGGCATTATATCCTTGGTAAACCCATCCAGCTGAACATTATTCTTATCCATGATTACTATAAGGTTCTTCAGCGAATATTTGTTTCCTGCCATAAGTGACTCCCATATGCTCCCCTCTTCTAGTTCACCATCTCCTATAATTGCATATACTGTGTAATTTGCCTTGTCCATCAATCCTGCCAGAGCCATGCCTACAGCAATACCAAGACCCTGCCCTAATGAGCCTGTCGAGGATTCAACACCCGGAACACCTCTATGGACATGCCCCTCAAGTTTTGAATTCAACCTGCGAAATCCAAGCAGAAGTTCCTTCGGGAAAAAGCCTTTGAGGGCTAGGATGGAATACAGTGCAGGAGATGCATGTCCTTTGCTCATCACAAGTCGATCGCGTGATGGATCGTTTGGATTCGTTGGGTCAATGTTAATTTCCCTGAAATAAAGGTCCGCAAGGATATCTATTATGCTAAGCGAACCTCCTGGATGGCCACTCTTTGCAGAATAAACCATTTCTATTATGAGTTTACGTGCCTCTCTTGCCTTCTCAAAAATTTTCAAATCAGCTTCATTATTCATTGGGAAAACACCCTATCCTCCAGATAACCAGAAAATGCATTGTGCTACCATATTTAAATGTAAATTAAAACGTTTTGATACTAATTCAAAGAATTGTACTGATTGTCGTCGTATGTTCGGTTGAGCGAATCTCAATCACGAAATACTGTCAATATCTCCTCCATAGCCTTTTCCGGGATGGGGATACACATCAAACTTTGTTTTAACTCCGGTAGCAAGAACCATGATCTGCACTTTTCCATTCATTTCGGAATCAAGGCTCGTTCCCATTATGATCTCAGCCCTTTCCCCCACCCTTCTCTTGACAAGTTCAAGGGAAGCCGCAGCCTCATCAAGCATCAGATCCTTTCCACCCTGAATACTTACTATTACTGCTTTTGAGGTGGAGAGATCCACATCAAGAAATGGTGAATTCAATGCTTGCTCAGTAGCCTCATTTATTCTCTGGCCAAGTGGGGCTGAAGACAGTCCTAATCCGAACATAGCCATTCCGGAGTCTTTTGTAACCCTGACAAGATCGTTGAAATCAAGATTGATAAGTCCGGGTTTGGTTATCAAGTCGGAAATTCCTGAAATCGCTTTTGTAATAATTTCATCAGCCAGCTTAAAGGCCTTTTGAATTGGCACATCCGGAACAAGTTCGAGAAGTTTATCATTTGGTATTACAATAACACAATCTGAATAATATAACAGTTTTTCAAGGCCATCCTTTGCATTTAGCGTTCTCTTTTCACCCTCATCTGTAAATGGCCATGTAACAATAGAAATTGTCAATATTCCCGACTTTCTTGCCTTGCTTGCAATATATGGTGCAGAACCCGTACCTGTTCCTCCACCGAGACCAGTAGTTACAAAGACTATGCTGGTTCCGTCAATGAATTTTTGAATATCTCTGTCGGATTCCTTTGCAGCCTCTTCGCCTACGTGAGGGTCTGCACCCGAACCCCTCCCCTTCGTTAAGTTCCTTCCCAGAACAACCTTGTTATGCGCTAAAATGATCCTCAAATGTGCTGCATCTGTATTAAGGGCTATGAGCCTAACTTTTGTGCTCAACGGATCCCTCATTATTCGATTAATAGTGTTTGAACCAGCTCCGCCTGCACCAAATATCTTGATCCTTACCTTTCTTTCTTCTATGAATTTAAGAAGTTCTTCATCTGATGTGCTGATATCATCCTGTAGATCAAGATTGGATTCCTCGGAATAGCTCATTAACTGAATAATAGATTGGGCATATTAAATCCTTTTAGAAATTTCCATTCCTTATCATAGATTAGGGCTGAGGGGTTGGGTCAAATCCTTATATTAAATAAGTTGAAACATATCAGTGAATTAAGTGTCAGATTTCATTTATATGATAAATGCCGTTGCGGTATTCGGTTTTCTAATAGCACTGGCATTTTCATTTATACCTCGCTTAGGATTTTCATATTTCCTTTCTGTCTTTGTTTCTATTGCTCTTGTTTTTTTGTTCTTTATATCCAATACTTACTGGATATTGCCTGTTGGCATGTTATCCCTTCTTTGTGCTGAAACCCTATACACAAAGAACTTTTACATCCCGTTTATGATTTTATTTGCATTTATTATGGTGTATTCAATCTTATTGGATCTCAATCACATGAGAGTAATGGATATAGCCATAATAGTAGGTTTTGGAGCAGCTTTCCTGGGACATGACCGCCTTGTCTCCTACTCAAAGGTTAATGATGCGCAGAAGGGCAGATCCGTTACAAGAGAAGTTCCAAGGGATATTGTTCAAATCGTTGGGGGAATAGTCATCATATTGGGAATTGTCTACGTGGGAATGATAAACGCGCTTTTTATTCTCACTATCTCTATTTTAATCTATTTTCTTGTTATAAATATGGTAAAAGGGAAGAACCAGTATAGGGCTGCTAAATTTATAAATTCCCTCGAAAGGGAAAACACACAGTTGGGAGTTGGCGCATCATGGTTCGCAATCGGCATTCTTGCACTCATTTCCGTGGTTCACAATCTTAATTTCATAATTTTGGTCGTCTTCGCCGTTACGTTTGGAGATTCTCTAGCTACGATTGTAGGGACAAAATTGAAGGGGCCAAAACTGTTCTTTAACAAAAAGAAGAGTTATTCTGGCTTTTTTTCTATGTTTGCCGCAACTGCTATTGTCGGGTATTATCTTTTAGGATCATATGGTATACTTTATGCAGCCGTTGCAGTATTCTCCGAGGCTCTTTCGACATTCCCGGTTGATGATAACTTTGCGATTCCTGTGTTCATGACTATAGTGTATAAGCTTGTTCCATTTGCGTTGAAACTCTGATATTTTCAACAATTTAATGGTGAGATCAGGCAAATTGCCGCCATGTCACTCATTATCACAGTAAATTTATTAACACTTATATCTTTCAGGACAGATTTCAAAATGTATTCAGTAGTAACAGAAAGAGAGAGAGAGAGAGAGAACAGGTTCAAGGCACTTAAACTCATTGCAATCATGATGATAACTGCAATGATGGCGATACCCATTGTACAGCACATGAACAATGGATATGCATCAGTACCTATAGAATCATATTCCTATGGTAATGAAATGATAAAGTTCGTTGGATCCAATGCCTTCATTGGATTTTATGGAAACCTGTTTCCCGTATCGTGGAATGTGTTTGAACTAAACCCGAACTTTTCTCCCGGTTCACAGATCACCCCATTCACAACAAACAATACCAATACATCAGCACCACTCATTGAGGAAACATTCTCACACTATTCCACAAAACGCATTCAGTCGTTATGGCAGGATTCT
>JAJZXT010000143.1 GCA_021806355.1 Thermoplasmata archaeon | reverse complement strand
TAAAATACTGGGTATCGTGACATTCATGGCGTATGTAGTAATTTACTTATATGTAGGATGGTGTCAAGATGGGGCACTCTATCCGATAAACATGATACCTTTTTTTATTCATCAATCCACATATAAGCGCCATAGACTTGTGGATAAAGGAACAGAGATGTTGATGAATGGTACATCTTCCGGCACATACACCGATGAACTGAGGGATTATACTAATGGCATAGGAAATGGGCGAATATCAATGCCAACAAATTGATATGACATATCCTTTACAATTAGCCATTCCATTCATCATTCCCAGTATATTTTAGGTCTTAAACACCGGATATTACCTATTCCCACTGAGATTCATGACAAATCAGCAGGAGAAAATTCACCGTGCTACAGTGTGTCAATCCATGGATAATCGCCATAGAGCAAATGGGAAACCATATTAGGGGGAAGTTAATATTAACCAGCGGTGAGGGTGACCACGTAGGAAATGGCAGACTACCCGGTTAAGTTCTGCAACGCACCTTTGTGGACTCTGGGTCCACTTGAATATGCGCCCGGGATTGAGGCCCCTCACCGCTGTTTTCAAAGCAACGGAAGCTCTATGGATGGGATTCAACCTCATGGAATGGCAAAAACAAGTACCACAAACATGGTTTTCTGGAGAGTATTCCTCATAGAAAGCTCTTGAGAATGGTATTGATACTCCAGAACAAAGATACTGCAAAGGTATGCAATTTCATGGAACAGCATTCCCTGACGCTGCATGTCGGGGGAATGAAACTGACCTTAAACGATGAAAGAATCTTAAGTGAGACGCTCAAATAAATTTGTCCCAAGCCGTACAAGCGAAAATACTTAAACTGCGAAGAACATTGATGTATGGAAATGTGCATGACTTATGCGAGGATACAAGGAATTCGATGAAATCAAAGATATGAGTACGCTGGAAATAATCGACATATTAAAATCACTAGGGATCAAGTTCGAAATAGAACGCTTCAAGGAACAATCTCGCGGTTATATCTTCGCTGAACAATTAGTGCGTGATTTTTACCGTCCACGTCTTCACATGAGAGATGAAGACGAAGGATTCATCCTGTTTGCAATAATAGAGCTGTGGAATCGATTAATGCCTGAAAGAATCAACATAGAAATGATTGATGATGTAATGCAGGCGGGTTATGAATTTCTTGAGAATGACGAACGCGAGAAAGCAATAGAGAAGTGGGAGGAGACATGGAAAATGATAAAGGTTATCGTTCCACGAGAAATTAGATCGGTGTCAGATGCTGATGAATTCATTCGATATTTGTTGCAATGCATTTACAACTGGTGCCAGGATTTTGAAGAGGAATTCGAGGAAGCAGGGCTTAATAACATCTCTTACTACCAAAAAAGGATTGACTACTGCCATGAGTTCTGCGAGATCTTCCCCGACTCAGACGATTCAATAATACAGAACATGCTCAGGGCAGAAGCCGAATCCCACTTCGAATTGGGTGAAGTTGAAATAGCGGACAACCTGTTTCAAGGGTTAGTGAAACGGTTTCCACGCAGTATCTGGAGTTATGTTGGTTGGGGAGACACGTACTGTGACTTTTTTCATCACAAGAATCTGGTGGATTATGATAAAGCTGAGGGAATATATCGGCTAGGGCTGGCTAAATGCGATGAGGATATAGAAATCCTGCATGAAAGAATTAACGATCTTAAGGATATGAGAGGAAAATAGTTTCATTGTTATGGGAACGAAATAGGTAGTCGATAGTGCCAAGCTCCCACGCGGCTAAAGATTCGAAATAGGCGGTGCACTATGATGGCTTTTCTAAATGCATTATACTCATCAGTCACAATTATAGTCTTTATCATAACTAATTGGACTGTGAGTTAACAAACATCTCAACCCAGTTTTTGCTGAATGATTTGCTTTTCGAGAATGCAATAAAATTTGTCTTATCCGCTTCAATGAATGCTTCCTGATCCTTCACAAACATTCTGGATATTATGTGTTTTATGGAGTTCCATATGATTTCTATTGAATTCAATTGTGGTGAATATGGTGGAAGGAATACCAGTTCGATGTCAAGTATTTCTGCAGTTATTGCAACATTCTCTGTTCTATGGGCAGAGAAATTGTCCAGGATCACAATGATGTGATTGAACGGGTTGTTATACCTTATTTCCCTGAGAAAATCCATCACGCTTTCCTGTTTTGAATTGACGTATGTGTTTACTGTACCCTTTCCATTGAATGCATAAAACCCGAACGTATTTCCCCTGAACTTTGTTGTATTCTTTATTATGACTGGCTTCCTGAAAGATCACATCCTGACTGTGTTGGATGAGGTCTGTGGTGAAGCTTCATCAAAGAATCCAATAATGCACTCTGCAGGATCAATCGAACCGAGTTTTTTTTAGCTTTTCCTCCGCATCTTCCGGTTTCCTGTAGTCGATCTGGTAGGGTTTTGCATGTTTCATTTTGAAGTTCATAAGTATCCTGCGCACCTGTCTTTCAGAATATGTCACGTTGAATTGTGTCTTTATGAGGGAAACAATGTCATTCAGGCACCATAGATCTTTTGCTTCCAACAAGGCCTTCAGTTCCTTTTTCTGATCTTCTGTAAGCTTTGATGGCTTGCCACCTGCGAACCTCGGAATGAGGCCTTCATAACCCGACTCGTTCCACCTGCTCAACCATATATAGGCAATCGTCTTCACAACACCTACATGCTTTGCGGAATCAGGGATGCTTTTCCCCTCATATAGATCATTGATGAAGATCAGTCTCTGCAAAACCTTCCCTCTTTTCTGTTCTTCCTTTATGAGTTTCCTCAATTTATCCGAGGTCAAATGCCTCTTCACCTCTTTTGACGAATGTTTTGCCATACATGAATATGACAGTATAGTTCATATAGTTATGTCCAGCACTATAATGTTATTGCTGGAAAGGAATATGTCGAAATCGAAAGATTATTCTAACCGAAATATAATACATGGTCTGGTAATCAAATGGAAAAAGACAATGAAGTTTATATTGTTGGATATAAGAGGAGTGCGTTTTCAAGGTCCAGGCCCTCTGAACCAGAAAGGGATATTTTTAACAACATCAGGATGGATGAAGCTCTGGGCCTGCTTATTCGGAACGTAATAAAAGAGACAGGAATAAGAGAAGGGGAAATCAATGACGTAATCACGGGATGTGCAATACAAGCTGATGAGAACTGGACATACGGAGGCAGGCACGCTGCTTTTTTAGCTGGCCTGCCATTTAATGTCACGAGTATGTCTCTGGACCGGGCATGCTCCTCATCCTTGAACGCCATAACACTGGGAGCTATGGAGATAATGACAGACAATGCTGAGATCGTGTTTGCAGGCGGGATGGAACATATGACTCACGTACCGCTCAGCAACAACCCGCATGTCAAGCCAAACATGAAATTGCTTCTGAGGCCAGAATACGCAAAATACCAGATGAGCACATCCTATTCCATGGGACTCACAGCTGAAAAACTTTCAGAAAAGTCCGGGATTTCCAGGGAAGAGATGGATAAATTTTCATATGAGAGCCATGTTTTTGCAAGAAAAGCCCAGGAAACGAATTTTTTCAAAAAGGAAATCCTGCCAATAAAGGTCGAGTATCAGGGCTCTGAAAAAATGGTAGATGAAGACCAGAGTATAAGGAAGGATGTTACGATGGAAGGTTTCAGCAGCCTGAAGCCTGCATTTAAGGAAGGAGGAAAGATTACGGCGGGAAATTCTTCACCTCTTAACGCCGGTGCATCTGCGGTTGCACTGATGAGTGGGAAGAAAGTTAATGAGTATGGGTTGAAACCTATTGCCAAAATCAGGTCTTTTGCATGGGCGGGAGTAGACCCATCCATCATGGGTGAGGGACCAGTCCCTGCTTCTAAATTGGCGCTGGAAAGGGCTGGATTAAAGGCGGATGATATTGATCTCTGGGAAATAAACGAGGCATTCGCTGTCGTCGCCCTTAACGCAATGAAGGCATTCAACATACCGAGGAACAAAGTCAATATCAACGGAGGGGCCATAGCAATAGGGCATCCACTGGGCGCTAGCGGTGCCAGGCTCGCTGGAACACTCGCAAACAGCCTTTTGGAAACAGGAAAAAACGTGGGACTTGCCACATTGTGCGTTGGAGGAGGACAGGGATATTCAACAATACTGGAGAGGGTTTGAATGGATTTTGAATTGAGTGATGAACTGAAGGATTTCAAGAAAATGGTAAGGGAATTCGCTTTGAGTGAATTCACAAGTGAAGTTGCTAGAAAACACGACTTTGAGGAAAGTTACCCTGATGATCTCAGGAAAAAGTCGCTGGAAAAAGGAATAATCGATTTTGCAAGCCCGTGGAAAACAATGGTTGCAATAGAGGAGCTCTGCCGTGTTGATGCAGGGCTTGGCATATCTGTAACCGTACCATACTTTGGGGCTGAGGTTATAATGCTATTTGGCAACGATATGCAGAAGGAAAAATACCTTTCCCAGGTCAACCAGGGAAAAAAGATCATGGGACTCGCGGTAACTGAGCCGGGAGGAGGAAGCGACGTTGCTGCAAACAAGACAGAGGCCGTTAAGTCAGGTGACAAGTATATCCTGAATGGTTCAAAGATGTTCATTACCAACGGACAAATAGCAGACTTTTTCGTAATGCTGGCAAGAACGTCCAAGGCAGAGGGTGAGAAGAAACACAGGGGGATGAGCACATTCATAGTGGAATCCAAATTCAAGGGATTCTCATCATCAAAACTGGAAGGCAAGCTCGGCGTAAGGGCAACTAATACGGCAGAACTCATCTTAAACAATGTTGAAGTGCCATCAGAGAATCTTATCGGCGAGGAAGGAAAGGGATTCTATTATATCATGACATTTTTCAATATTTCACGGGTTTTCGTGGCGGCACAGGCAATTGGTGTGGCGCAGGGTGCCCTTGACAGGACTCTTGAGTACCTGAAAAATAATGCCCCGAAAGGAGAAATGCAGAATGAATACGTGCAATTCACGATTTCGGACATGGCAACAAGAATCGAAGCGGCCAGATTGTTAATGTACAAGGCAGCATCCTATCTCTTCCAGTTTAAGCCAAATCCTACTATAACTAGCATGGCGAAAGGATATGCTTCAGAAGCTGCGGTTTTTGCATCAGAAAAGGCGATGGAGTTAACGGGAATGTATGGATTAAGCGGAGATATAGAGAGATATTTCAGGGATGCAAAAATAATGGAAATATGGGAAGGAACCAGTGAGGTGGAAAAATTGATAATTGCAAGGATGCTTGAAAAGGAGAGTGATTCCAGTGAATGATGATTTAAGATTGATGAAGGAAACAGTAAGGGATTTTTCAATAAAAAATATAGAAAACACATCCCTGAAAATTGAGAGGGAAGGAATAGACAGAAACCTTATCAAGAAACTTTCGGAGCAGGGATTTCTCGGCGCAACCGCACCACAGAAGTACGGAGGATCAGAACTGGATATCCTGTCATATTGCGCCATTCTTGAGGAGCTTTCTTCTTTTTCTCCATCCGTAGGAGTTCTGGTATACCTTTACAACTCAATCGGGGCAAAGGCTTTTGAAAACACTTCATTGGCTGAGGAATATCTTCCTAAAATCCTGTCAGGAGAAATAACACTTGGCTTTGGATATGGAGATATTCTTGAGGGATTTGAAGCAGAATCAAGGACCGGTGATGGCAGCCTTCTGAAAAGAGATGTGATTTTTCCAGGGGCCGATAAGTTCATGGTTATTGATGGACAGGGTGAGGATGTTATTTTTGCATCGGGTACCATCAGGGAATCGAAGAACAAGAAGTCTCTGGGAATGAGGGGTTTAGGAATATCCGACGTGAAGTTGGATATGGCGCAATCAAGGAAGGTTTGCAAGAAATCCGAACTTGAAAAGGCACTGGGAAATTCAAGCCTTGAGATCGCATCTATCCTTCTTGGAATCATAAAGGGTGCATTGGACAAAGCAATAGAGTATGCGAAGGTGAGAACTACATTTGACCATTACCTCAAGGATTACAGTCCAATAGCCTTCTCCCTATCTCTCCTGAAATCAGAGGAGGAAATGCTCCGGTCGTATATCTACGAGTCAGACGCCAATCCAAGGAAGGGGCTCAATGCTCTTCTATTCTCGGAGGCACTTTCAAAAAGGGCAACAAAACAGGCACTCCAGACACACGGAGGATACGGGTACCTGGAAGACTTTGGAGTCGAGAAATTTTATAGGGACGCCATGGCGGTAAGCACAATTCTTTTCAGGGGAAAGAAAGATCGGAAGCGCCTGAGCGACGAGGTATTCGGAGTCAACTCCGGATTCCTATAATATTTTTTTTATAAATTTCCAGCCCTTAATATCCATCGGTATCCTTTGTATATCCCAAGATTGAACCACCAATCAATCCACCAAGCCCTGGGATAATCAGTACATTAGAAACTGCCTTTCCAAGGAACGCGTATAAATTTGTTGTCATCAATCCCTTTACGTAAGCAGATTCTATTAGCACATATTTTGTAACCAGTGAATTGCCAGTGTAAGTTGTCAGAATATTCACAAAATAGGTGTTTGGAACGATATAAAGAGCAAATTCTATAGCAATTGTTATGACAATACCTGCACCAATCAAAGCAGATACAAGCCCTCTTGCCTTGCCTCGCGCAGCCAATCCACCAAAAATGCCCGGGAATAGCCAGCCCACAAGTGGGACAAAGCCCATAACCGCAAGGCCTATAATAGTGGCTAAAATACCAAAGCCAACGCTTCCAGTTGATTCATCTTTTGCCATTTCCATAATAACGTACTGTAATATATTAAACTTCGTTGGCTAGCGTCCTCAATGTTTCCCTGAAGAAATTCGCTCAGGAAAAATATAAGACAAAACTTTCCAGCATCATGGGAAATATTAAATTGATAAAAATATAAACCATAAGTTGCCAGGTAATCAGTCTAATTCAAAAAGAAATTCTAAAAAAAGCCCCCTTGTGTTTCACAAGAAAAAGAGAAAAATCGAGGAAGTAAAGTTATCCATCCAATCCATAGAAAAAGCCTATGTTGGAAACAAAACGATCATTAACGTAAAGGCAAAACCAGAGAGATATGTAAGGCTGATGGAAGCTACCATCACGGACCCCATGCTGAGGCAGCAGGTATTGAAACTCAAGAAGATATCAAGAGGAAGTTTTGACTTGAGATTCAAGCCAAAAATGATAGGAAAATATATCATTTCATTTTACGCAATATCAAAACAGAATTTGTTCAGAAGAGAAGAAATCACATTCGATATTGTAGAAGCCCCAATTATACCAATAAGCAATGAAAAAACCACTATTAGTGAAGATGATTTCGCAATCGACATGTCAAAGGTCAAGAAGAGAAACTGGCCATCATCCTCTGCATACTCAATTGCCCTTCAAAATCCAAAGAACGCAATTTCAGATATCTACCCCCAGATTAGGAATGGAATCTTTCAGCAAAACCCCAGGGTGAAATATCCAACCTTGATTTTTGGATCCGGTAACTTTGGAACAGTTTTCAACCTTAAAGCAGATTCAGGAAATTATGCAATAAAATGTTTTACGCGAGGTTCACCGGACCTCGAAATACGATACCAGGCTATCAGCAGGCAGCTGAATGGCAAGAAATTCCCGTTCTTTACTGAGTTTAATTATATGGACAATGCGGTTCGGGTAATGGACAAGAAGGATACTTATTACCCGGTTCTGATGATGTCATGGGTATCGGGGGAAAACCTTAACCAATATATCACCAGAAATTTAAAGGATTCAAAGCTGCTTGTGACTACTGCGAAAAGCTTGCTGGGTGCAGTCCAGGATATGGTCAGGAACAAGATAGCCCACGGAGATCTATCCGGGGACAACATTCTTGTCGCAGCCGATGGCTCTGTATCACTGATTGATTATGACGGTATGTATGTCCCCCCAATCGCAAAGCTTGGTGCAAGTGAAGCCGGCCATGAAGCTTTCCAGCATCCAAAAAGATCCACGGAATTCAATGAAAAACTTGACTTCTTCTCTTGTTTGCTCATATATGCGACACTTCATGCCTTATCAAAAAAACCGGAACTGTGGGAATACAATAATGGGGATGGTGACAAATTGATAATATCTGGAGATGATCTTAAGGATCCCTCAAAATCAGATGTTCTAAAGGATATGAAGAAGATAGGAGGAAAGGTCAAGACCCTCACAGATCTGATGATAAGGAGTTTATCAAAAGAAAGCGACTGGGATCAAATTTCTCCTTTGCTGCTTTCGTAGGCGTTAGAGGCTTATGGTGATTATTGAAATATCGTCATTCTTCATTTCGCCTTTAATGCGCAGATCATCCCAGTATTCTCTATCTTCAGGTAATTTTTCAAGAAGGCTTCTCACTCTTTCAACTCCGCCCTCCATAATCCATTTTGATGCAGCATCGGATGCCAGAACGATTCCGCTCCTTTCGTCTACCGTATAATTTTTCATCTCATAATTGGGAAGCTGAATCTCTGAATCTTCGAAAATAGGCTCTCCGTGGCCGCTCCATAGAAGATTCGGATGCAATCCAAAACCTGATACGTCTTTTACCGGGAAACTTTCCAGACGCCGCCCAGTCAGTATAAATGAACAGCTATCACCAACCGCCATGCAACTAATCCTGTAGTTCTTCTCAATCTTCTTGATGTCTATACCAATAAATGTCGAATATGATCCCAATACCGATTTATTTTTCACATTCCATTTCAAATTATTCCATTCTATCTTATCGTGCCATGCGTTTATGGCCCTTCTGCAAACCTGATCTATGACTATCTCTGGATCGCCACTTAGATTATCAAAATCTATAAAAGTATCCACAAGGCTTTTTGCCCAAAGTCCGGAGAATATGGAATCACTCGCACCATCTGCTATCGCGTATCTCATCTTTGTATCGCTTGCAAAAAGATAATCCTCGCATTCTTCCTGCTGGTTTCCCACTTTAGGAAACACTATAGATTGGCTCTTCATTTAACTCGGCTATATGCTACTCTTGTTCCGATATCAAGTAGTTTTATCAGATCCTCAAGCCTTGCATTGAAAACATAGGCTCTTGCACCATTGGAAACATCCTGATACTCTTCCTTGGCGATGGCTAGCATGGATTCTGGAAGAACCGATGATATGCTGAATATGGTGGAGGCGTATTTATCCTCAGGAAGCTTTGATTCATCTTCCGGGAACGATATTGGCTTGGCTGGTGACCCCGATAGATGGCAATTCCACAGCATTGCGTTTCCATCTTTTGTGGAAAGCGATGTAATCGCCTTTGAAATCTCAACCGGTGAGCCGTCTGTGGATTCCCCATCGCTTATGTTTATTATGACTGGAGGATATGAATACTGGTGATCCTGCACCCACTTCTCTGTCCAATCCTTTGCAATCGTCAAGGCGGCAACCATTGGGGTATCGCTTGAAGCAACGGGTTCAAACCAGACTGGATATTGGAATTCGACTTCCTGGCCGTCCACGTTTTCTTTTCTTGTCTCCATCTTTTTTATTATATTTTCCATTTCCGTTATTGGGACTGGCCCGTCTGATATCAAGCCGTCTGCTCCTGTTCTTTCAAAACCATATCCTATAACACCAATGTCAAAATAATGCCTTACACCCTCTGACTTGGTGCATCTGTTAATCAGTTCTGCGATTTGCTTATTTATTGCATCCGTAGCTTCAATAGCCTTTGATCTTTCTCCTCCAGATAATTTATGGCTCATTGATCTTGACTGGTCAAGTAAAAATATGAACAATCCGGGATTTCTTCTGCTTATTTCTGCTTCATACATATTTTCCTAATGCATACAAAATAAAAACCTTTTCCTTAGCAAAACATTGTTTCATAACAAGTGGAAGAATTTAGCTTGAAATTGAAATGTTCTTGTTTGTGCTCAAAGATTAGTTGGATCGAGGATAACAAGTCGAAACAGACGAAGGATCAAACATAAATGAGTTGTGATAGAGAAGGAAGGGTTCTAACAATTTATTTAGACGAAAAGGCAATCGATGCTCAACTTGCAACTGTGCAAATTCAATATCATCAATCCAATTCGGTACATGCTTGAGAATTATCATGCTACCCAAGTGATCCTCATTGCACATTGAATAGATTTTATAGGGAATGGCAATCAGCCGGCGTGGAATTCGAAAAGATAATTGATTTCAAGCGAAGTTTCATGCAATCTTTCACTTCTATCGGGCCATTTCTTGACATAGCGGCCATTTTTGCAGCCATTGCCATTTTTTCTTCATTCATGCTCCCAATAGTGGTTCTCTTCTCATTCTTGATATCATATTCCACAATCTATACAATTTATTATATCTCCAGGAAACACTCAACCAACGGAGGATATTATTCCTTTGTAGGAAAATCACTGGGATCAAATGTCGGTCTCATAGTGGGCATCTTCTACATATTTTATAGTGCGCTTGTCCTTCCCAATATATCACTGTTTGCAGCCAATTTTATCACGTCAGCCTTGGGATCTCTAAGCATAAGCATACCATTTTCCAGCGATATTTATGCCATAGTCTTTTCTTTAATGGCAGTCCTAATGGTTTCCCGTGGCCTCAGGTTTTCTTCCACATATACCCTGATACTCGGTCTGGTTGAAATCATCGCAATACTGTTTTACATTACATTCTTCTTCACGTTTTCTGTTGGAGGAATAAACATTTTCCAGAATTCATCATTTCAATCGTTTTTCACCGGAGTCATGTTTGGGATGGTAATATTTGCTGGAGCAGGATCTTCCATATTTGTATCTGAAAACACTATCGAACCTCGCAGGCTTGTTCCAAGGGCAATAATTCTTTCTTATACTTTCTCAGGGATTGCTTTGGTGGTGTCTGCATTTGCGATGGAGAATTATCTAGGCTCAACAGGAATGATTATGTATTCAAGCACAGGGGGTGCATATATTCTCGAAGCACTTTATAATTATAATGTCTGGTTATTCACAACCTTCTTGTTGTTGGCTGTAGTGAGCGGATTCAATCTAGCAGTTTCTTATCTCAGGGCATTCGTAAACGTCATGCAAAGGATGAGGAAGGATAGAATTATACCTTCATGGAACAGAAAATTGAAAGATAGCACATTAGATCTTTTTTGTATTTTCTGCCTGAATCTCGCCGTGGTATTTGTCTCAAACTTTTATGGTTTCCTGACGGTATTCATTATCATTCTCACATGTGTGGCATTATCGTATATCATCGTTCACATCGTAACGGCCATAGCTGTGATGAGAAGTTGTGGATTCGATCCTAAAAATGTAGGAACTCCTGTTTCGTTCATTTCAATGGTAATCCTTGGAATCGTACTGTATTATGAGGCAATCTTCAACGGAAATTTCTATTCAAACCTAATAACGCTGTTAATGGTTATAGGCAGTTTCGTAACCTTATTGTTCCTGAACGTTTTCAGAAGAAATTACCTTTCGAAAGTCGAATTTGAGCAGGCAATTTGAGGAAATAATATTATCAGGATGTTCCTCTATTTCAGGAATTCCGTCATTTTTTACGTCGTGAGATGGGAATTGTACGCCATTGGTTGGGATAATGGATCTAATCAAAGAAAATTCATCTAAAATTGGGTTTTTGTCGTTGAACTTCCAAGGAAAGGAAGAGTTAGGAATTTTTAATTTTAACATTTGCGAGCGGGAATTCCCCTTTCGCAAGATAGGGAATGAAAGCGAGCGAAAAGGTTACTATTTCTCGCAGGATATTGATCTGTCCGCTGGCAGACAGAAGTGA
>JAJZXT010000197.1 GCA_021806355.1 Thermoplasmata archaeon | reverse complement strand
ATGATTTCATCGTCTTTTCTGAGACGATTCAGATGATAATAGTTAAATTTAAGGCTCATGATCAATTAGTAATATATGGCGCAAAAAATTAGGGACATAGACATTATTGAAGTGGGTGATCTATCCGGTGAATTATCGTCTCCCTGGAGCTCAACCATGATATTACTCCGCTTAACAACAGATGATGGGGAGGTAGGGTATGGACAGGCGCCAACGACCCTGATGACCCTTCCGGTCCTTGAGAGCCTTAATGAAGTTAAAAGGTGTTTTCAGGGAAAAGATGTTTTTTCCCTGGGAAAAAACACTATGGAATTTTACAGGAATTCCTTTTATCTCAGCAGATCAATGGAAGCTACTTCCGCCCTAAGTGCCTTTGACATTGCCTCATGGGATATCATAGGCAAATATACTGGCCAACCAATTTATAAGCTCATAGGCGGACCGGTTAGAGATAAGGTGAGAATTTACGCAAACGGATGGTATTCTGGATGCAAAACTCCTGATGATTTTGTTGACAAGGCAAAGATTGCCGTTAACAAAGGAATAACCGCAGTTAAATTTGATCCATTTGGCAATTCTTTCGACCAGATAAGCAGGGAAAACCTTGAAAAAGCCTCTGCTATCGTGGAAGCCATGAGAAATGAATTTGGGTTCTCTTTGGATCTACTAATAGAGTTCCATGGGCGTTTTTCTATGGATGCTGCCGTGAAAGCCTGTGCAGAACTTGACAGGTATTCATGTACATTCTTTGAGGAGCCACTTCATCCCGAACTTGAAGACATGCTCCCACTGCTAAGATCAAGAATTTCAACTCCGGTTGCGCTTGGTGAAAGGATTTTGAATGCAAGGGATTTCGCCCGTAACATTTATGGTGAGAAAGTTGATATCATCCAACCTGATGTTACCAACTGCAGAGGAATATCTGAGTTGAGAAACATATATGCGATCGCAGATTCCAGAGGAATTCCAGTCGCTCCCCATAATGCCTTTGGCCCCATACAAACCGCAGCAACTCTGAATGTTGATATTGCCATGCATAACTTCCTTGTTCAGGAAAGTTTTGAGGAGTTCTGGCCCGAATGGAAAAGACGCATAATTAAATCTGGATATGAAAGGGAAAATGGAAATTTCAAGCTTTCGGGGAAAGCTGGACTAGGAATCGAATTGGATGAAAAGGTTCTGGATGACCACATAGTGAAGGGGATGGAACCCTTGAACCCTTCCGAACCTCCATGGGTAGTATCCGGAACATGGAATAATGGTGAAAGTAATTGAGTGAAATGGAAACGGATGAAATAATAGAAAAAATACAAGAATTGGAAAGTTTAAGGAATGCTTTGGCCAAGGATGTTCAGAAGGCTCAGGAGAAACAAAGGGAACTTGATAATATCCTTGTTAAGCTCAAGAGCCTTTCCTCAGAGGTAGATTCCACAAAAAAGGCTGCAATTATTGAGGATATTGCAATTATAAATAACACAGAAAGGAAAACTATTGAAGATCGCCTTTCATCGGGGATCAAGAAATTTGATGAATTAATGCTTGGGGGAATTCCTGTCTCTTCCAATCTTGTCCTTTTTGGACCGCCATTCTCCGGCAAGGAAACCCTTGCATATAATTTTGCAGCGCAATCCATCACGGAAGGTGTGCCAATAGTAATAATTGCAGCAGATAAGGATATCAGGAACATAAAAAAAGAAATGGCGAGGATTCTGGATGAGGATATTTCGCTTATAGACCGAATGGAAGAACGAAAAATCTTGAGATTTATTGATCTTTATTCAAAATCAATCCAGATGGCTTCTCCATCTAAGTATGCAATTGTGATCGATAATGTCTCAAATGTGAGTTCATTGATGAAGGCGCTTGATGGAATTGCAGCAGAGATGGAAGCATCCTTTGGTTATTACAGGATGTTGTTTGTCTCGCTAACTGCCTATATTCCACAACTTGACGAGAAACTTCTCATGAGGTTTATTCAACAATTTGTTCAAAAGAGAAAGGCAGAAAATGGCACTGCAATGTACCTTCTTGAAGATGGGCTCTTTGAACAGAAGGTGTATGAGACAATAAGCTACATGATGGATGGTGCCATAGAATTCAAGATTGCAAATTCAAAGCAATATGTCCGCATAGTAGGTCTTGGAAATGTCAAATCCAGAGAATGGATTGAGGTATACGCAAGACCTACATCCTTTGATCTTGGATCATTCTCGCTCGAGAGAGTGAGGTAGATCTCAGATATTGCTTTGTTTTAGAGCGAGGGGCCATCCCTAATTTTTTTTGCGATTTTCACTTATAATTGTTAAAATAGTCGATTCGAATTAGTAAACCATGGCAAGAATTGTATTGCATGAAAGGAATGTTCCATATGCCATAAAAGTTGGCGAACAGGAAGTACATATATGCGCATGCGGCCTATCTGCAAATAAACCTTATTGTGATGGAACCCATAAGAAGACCCTTGATGAAAAGGATCAGACTTTCATCTACGACAAAGAGGGTAGGGTTAAGCTCACATCCTTCTATCCAAAGAATTAATTTTGTGGCTTCACGCCAAAAGTTTTAGGGATAGAATAATACTCTCCTAAATTATCATTTCTTATAGTTTATAAATAGATTTTTTGAGGGTTTATATTCAATATAAATCGACTGGCATTCTCCATCTTTTCAGTGAGTTTCGTCGCACTATGATCCGGAAGATTACTGTTTGTGGACCCAAAGAATGTCGCCACGATCCATAATCATGTTTTAAATATCAGTTTGAATTATTGAGATGATAAGAAATGGAAGCAAAACATAATCATGAAAACATGCATCAGGGATGCGGTTGTGGGAGAAACGCTTCAGCTGAACCAAAGCAAGGATGCGGGTGTGGAAGTGGACATGGGCATGGCCACCAGATGAAGGAAAGTTCCGAAGATGGCTGCGGTTGCGGCTGTGCATAATTTTTCAAACCCAATCTTTTCTAAACAAATTAACTATTTTTCTCGTTTTCTCAGTTTTCATTGCTAATTGATAGGAACCGCTCAGATTGCCCGTCAAGCATCATTGATCAGCCAGGAGTTATTCATCATCGCGGCTGAATTGAATATTCTTTTGAGTCATAAATATTGTCAAATATTCAATACTTTTCGACACATACTTAATATTTCCTGCGATTAGAGGAATATAAAAATAGACTTACAGCATATTTGTGCATGAATTCCAATATAAAGGAAGCCATGGAAATACGGAAAACCGCGATGGAAAACAACAAGTTTTTTGAGGATAGCATCCCCCTCATTGCATCTGAAAATATTATGAGCCCCTTAGCAATGGAAATGCTTCTCACTGATTTTGGTTTTAGATATGCAGAGGGTCTCCCACACCATAGGTACTATCAGGGTAACTACTACGTCGATATAATGGAAGAAAAGGTCACAGAACTTGCCAAGAGAGTTTTTAAAGCTCCACAGGCTGATCCGAGACCAGTTTCCGGAACAAACGCAAACCAGGCAGTAACTTTTGCCCTTCTGAAAACGGGGGAAAAAATAGCAGCGCCCAATCTGTCAGGTGGTGGGCACATTAGTGCCGCAAAGTTTGGCACGCTTGGTTTCAGGGGCCTTGACATTCACAACTACCCGTTTGATGAGAATACTATGAGCATTGATGTTGATGCTTCAATTAAAATGCTTAAGGAGGAAAAACCAAAAGTTGCACTGGTGGGTCAGTCTGTTTTCCTCTTTCCGGCACCATTAAAGGAACTCAGGGATACTTTCCAGGAAATAGGATCAAAGGTATGGTATGATGGTGCTCATGTTCTTGGCCTGATTGCTGGAGGAAAGTTTCAGGATCCATTAAGGGAAGGTGCAGATGTAATAACTGGCAGCACTCATAAAACCCTTCCCGGACCACAGCACGGCATTGTGATTGGAAACACCGATGATGATACATGGAAAAAGGTGCAGAGAGGGGTTTTTCCAGGGGTTTTAAGCAATCATCACCTGAATACAATGGCTGCATTGGGAATAACTCTTTCAGAGACGTTGGATTATGGAGCTGATTACGCTGAAAAGATTATCCAAAATGCCAAAACGCTTGCAGAGGAACTTCATTCCCTTGGATTCAAGGTTCTTGGAGAAGAGAGAGGATTTACAGAATCGCACACGCTTGTTGCTGATGTTAGGAAGAATGGTGGAGGAAAAAATGTTGCTGAACTTCTGGAAAAGTGCCATATAGTACTGAATAAAAACCTTCTTCCATGGGATGATAATAAGAAGTCCCAGGATCCCAGCGGAATAAGAATAGGAACCCAGGAAGTAACCAGGCTGGGATTTGATAAATCCGAAATGAAGCAGTTAGCAGAACTGATTTATCGCGCGATCATAAAGAATGAGGATAGTAATAAAATAATTGAGGATGTAAAAGAACTCAAAATAAATCATAAAAAGGTAAAGTACTGCTATGGCGACTTTGAGGCTTACAAATATATTGAATTGTATAAGTGAGATTCTCAGTATAAAAGAAACCTTCAATTTGCCAAACTAATTTATCTTTAACTGCCATTATCCATGGTGAAAATAGGAATTGTAGGGTTCCAGGGGGACGTCCAGGAACATCTAGAGATGTTTACCAGAATTTCCGGGAAAGGAAAAAACGTTCAGGTCCAATTAATTAGAAAGGAGGTTGAACTTGATTCAGTGGATGGCCTTGTTATCCCTGGAGGAGAAAGCACAACTATTTATAAACTTATTAAAGAATATAATATATACAATCGAATCAAGGAGAAATTCAAGGACGGGTTTCCTGTAATGGGAACATGCGCCGGTCTTATCTTGCTATCTAAAAATACAAATGATCCAAGAGTTGAAGGATTGGGGCTTCTTGACTCTGAAATATTAAGGAATGGTTATGGCAGGCAGGGAGAATCCTTCATTGATGATGTGAACATTAAAGGAATTGGGAATGTGAAGGGTGTTTTTATCAGGGCGCCCGTAATAAAAAATGTTGGAAATTCAAGTGTTCTTGCTTATTACAGGGAATTGCCTGTTATGATTTATTCCAGATTTGCCCTTGGAATGACATTCCATCCAGAGTTAACAGAAGATACAAGAATCCATGAAATGTTTATGGGAATGATAGGGGGAGAGGGGTACATTTCCAGTGGAGAAGGAATAGAGGTGTTAGGTGAATGAAGACAGTACTTTTTAAGGAGCATGAAAAATTGAATGCCCATATAGTTGATTTCCACGGATGGGATATGCCGCTTTATTATTCTTCAATAATAACTGAACATAATTATGTAAGAAAAGCAGCTGGAGTGTTTGATGTATCCCATATGGGTGATATTATTATTTCCGGAAAAGATTCAATAAATTTTCTTGAGCATATATTACCATCAAATATCTCTGATATGAAAATTGGAACGTGCTTATATACGGCATTTCTTAATAATGATGGATATATTATTGATGATACTATAATATATAGATTGAGTGAGAATGATTTCCTAACTGTTCCAAATGCTTCCACAACAGAAAAAATATATAACTGGATGAAAGAAAATTCAGAAGGTTATAATGTTAAATTAAGCAATTTATCAAGTGAACTATCATGTCTTGCTTTACAGGGACCACTATCAGAAGAAATAGCAAAGAAAATAGGGATAGAATTCCAGCAACCTTTCACATTTTCAGGTTCTATTGATGGTAAGATGGTTTCTGGTACCGGTTATACAGGGGAAAAAGGCATTGAGATAATTGTCAAGAACAATAATGCAGTTGAATTATGGAATAAAATAGTAGAAGAATTAAAATTAATTGGTGGAGGTCCTTGTGGACTTGGGGCAAGGGATACTTTAAGAATGGAAAAAGGAATGCTTCTATCAGGACAGGATTTTGATAACAACAGGGATCCAGTTGAATGTTCTATCTCTTTTATAATGACAAATAAGCATGATTATATTGGAAGAAAAAGTATTGAATCAAGAGTTCATGACAAGATATTTCGTGGTTTTATGATAGAAGGAAAAGGAATCCCAAGGAATGGAAATATAATTTACCTGAATGACGGAACAAAGATTGGGTTTGTAACAAGTGGTTCGATATCACCAACATTAAGCAGAGGCATAGCGCTTGGATTTATCGAGAAAAAAAGCAGCAAATCTGGAATAAAGGTCATGATACAGATAAGAGAAAATAAATTCATTGCAGAGGTATCCAGGCCTAAAATGGTTCCATAGGAAACACACCCCTCTCCCCCTAGTTCATTGCATTCATAATCTCTTCCTTTTTCTTTATTAACTTGTCATATTCATATTTGTTAAATCCCTGTTCATTCATATTCTGCTTTATCTGTTCAATTCTCTCTTTCACGTATGCAAGCTCAGCCTGCTTCTTCATTCTCATCTGGATATCTATGGACATGATCCCGTATCTTTAATAATATCATTAATTTTTAGAATTTTCATTTCTTTTCAGGAATCTTGATATTCTTTCCATTGTTTCCTCAGATTTGAAAAGTTCAACAAATCCATCTGATTCAAGTTTGAGGGCATCATTTATTCCTAAATTTTCCGAAGAATAGACGTTTTTTTTGCAAATTGAAACTGTCTCTTCAGGCATGCCTGAAATTTTTTCAGCTATTTCTAATGATTTTTCAAATAGTATATCATCATTAAATATCATATCAATTAAACCCCATTTTAAGGCTGTATCCGCACCTATTATTTCCCCGGTGAGCATCATATACAACGCTTTTCCTCTTCCAATGAGTTTTGGAAGCACCACATTGCCACCAGCCCCAGCGTTTATCCCAATCTTAATTTCTGGTTGTCCTATTTTTGCTCCGGAACCTGAAATTCTGATGTCAGCAGACTCTGCAATTTCAAGGCCACCACCCATGGCATATCCATGAAGAACTGCAATAACTGGTTTCTTGATTGAATTCATCTTAAGGACTACTTTATTCATGGAGTTCCTAAATTTCTTTGCCATTTCTACATTTCCAACCTCAAACTTGCTGAGATCTGCTCCTGATGAATAATTAGTTCCATCTCCTCTCAAGAGTATTATTCTTATATTCTTATCTTCCTCTGCAATTTCCAATTCCCGGTATAGTTCATCTGCCATTTCTCCTGAAATTGAATTCATTCTCTTCTGGTTGCTGAATATCAACCATCGGGCTCTTCCATTATCCAATCTCAATATTCTTCCATTATCTTCCTGTACATTCATAATAAAACACCGTGATCCTCAATAGATTCAAAAACATTCAATGTTGCGGTCCTCGCTATTCCATCCATTTCCCGCAATTTTTCCAGCACTATTTTTCCCAGATCCCTGGTTGATTTCACTCTGGCCTTTATCAGCATGTCCCACTCCCCTGCAATAATATGCACTTCAGAAATACCTTCAATCTTTGAAATGTTTAAGGCAAGCTTCCTTTGTGAAACCCCTGCTTTTGGGTCAAACGATGCTAGAATAAATGCCGTTACATCATACCCAAGAAGAGAATAGTTCGGGATAGCGGAAAACCCCTTTATTATATTGTTCTGCTTCATCCTTTCAATTCTCTCATGAACTGTAATTCTTGGAATATTCAGTTCTCTTGATATATCAGAAACTTTATCCCTGCCATTCCTGAGCAGGTAATTCAATATCTGGCCATCCTTTGAATCCATTAATACCAATTCTCGCCATTATTATTTAATTGTCGTTTGAAATTTTTTGCTATTTTCTATCCAGGCATCTTGAAATTAATATATACAGGTGAAATTAATCAAGCAATGGTAGAGAAGAAGTGTGGCAAATGCGGAGAAATATTCCAATGCTGTGGTACGATTCCATGCTGGTGCACTTTTGAAAAAGTTTCTGTTGAAAGGCTTGAATTGTTAAAAACACACTTCGATGACTGTTTGTGTCAGAATTGTCTCAAGAATTGAAGGAAACATCTACAATTCATACAAATGCAAAATCATATTAATTCAAGCATTTCCCAAAACTTTCAAGGCGTTTACAATCACTTTTAAATAAGTAAGCATAATTAGCCTTGAGGTAAGTTTATGGTAGCGATTACATCTTCAAGTTACCCTCTGGTAGCTATTGCGGCAGCTATAGCAATTATGGGTGGACTCATAGGTACAGGTATGGCCCAGCAGGGAATTGGAGCTGCAGGAATGGGAATAATAGCAGAGAAACCTGAAAAATTTGGTCAGGTTCTCTTCTTTTTCGTGATACCGGAGACACTCTGGATCATAGGTCTTGTTCTGGGTTATGTATTATTGGCAGGAATTCTGTGACGGTTTAGATGGCCCTTAAGGATATTCTTGAAGATGTAGAGAAAAAAAAACAAGAAAGATTAACTTACATTAACACTCAATGTAATAAAGAACTTGAGGCAATCAGGCAATCTTCTGAAAAAGAAATAGATAATATCAGGAAAGAATTTAAGAGCAAACTTGCCTCCGATCTTGAGATAACAGAGCGAAGGGAAAGAGACTCTATTAACATGGAAAAAAACTCCATGATTTTAAAAAAGAAAACGGAGATAGTTTCCAGTCTATTGGAAAATCTCAATATCAGGCTCCCGGAATTGAGAAGGAACGATAAATATGAATCAATACTTTCTGATTCTTTAAAGGTTGCGGAAAGGGATCTGGGAAAGGATTTTATCGTCAAATGCGCACCGGAAGATGCAGAGATTCTGGGCAAAAAAATGAAGGAAATTAAGATTCAGAAAGATCCTGCTATCAGGTTGGGGATAATTTGCAATTCAGCAAACGGGGAAAGAATAATCGATTTCAGGGTCGACAGGCTGTTCAAGGAAGTAAGACAGGAATTAGAAGCCATGATACTTGAAAATATTGGTGCAAACTGATGGAGATTTCCTTTGCCGGTAGTTATGGAAGAAGCAGACTTATTAAAACAGAGCTTCTAAGCAATGAGTATCTTTACAGGATTAGCGAAGCTCCTAACTTTGAGGAAATCATAAGGATACTCAATGAAACATCATTCAAGAAGGACATTGTAGATCTCTTCAATTCCTACGAAGGCAAGGCTCTTGTTGAAATTGCATCGAACAGAAGAATGATAGAGCTTATAGTAAGGCTAGCGGAGGGAACACCGCCATCTGCAAGGACATTCATATCTGCCTACCTTTCAAGGTGGGATATTGAGAGCATAAAATCACTCCTGACGGCCAAATTCCTTAATAGGTCCATAACGGAATCTGATATATTCCTCGTTAATAGCAAGAACATTCCAATTGGTGTGAGAACATCTCTTCTTACAAAGGAAGATTACAATATAATGTCGGAGGAGGGCGACATAGAATCCATTTCCAAATATCTGTTGAAAATGGGCTATGGAGCTCAAATTATGAAAAACCTGGAAGAATTCCGGAAGACGGGTGACCTTTCAATTTTGTTATATTCACTAGACATCATGCAGTATGAAAGGCTGATGGATTCCCTAAAATTCTTCAGGGGCGATGAAGGAGTCATAATGCGGTATTTCAGGGCAAAAATAGATGAAAGAAATATCATGATACTAATGAAAGGAAACTCGCTCAAGATGTCATTTGATCTATTGCTTCCGGGACTCCTGTCAAATGGAAATATAAGAATTTCTAGGCTTGAGGAATTTTTTGGCCAGCTCAAGGGCAATGATGATCATGTGAAGATGATCAATGATCTGTTAGCTATAAACATAGATCAGGATACAATCGGTAAAACAGGCATCACTGCGCTTGAACAGAAGATCCAGGGATCAATTCTCAGGAATTATATTCAGTTATTATCCACCCAAAGCAACTCCCTTGGATCAATATTTTCTGTAATGCTGAGGGCTGAGAATGAAAGGGATAACATCAGGAAGATAATTAACGGTAAAGCGTACGGATTTGAATCCTCCAGAATAAGGGACATGCTCATAATGGTGTAAAATGATTAGGGAAAGTGGAAAGGGAAGGATTGCAGTAATTGGGGAGAGGAACCTCTCATTGGGATTCAAGCTCATAGGTATCTCAGATTCCTTTGATGAGGTAGGAACAATGGGGGTTGATAGGCTTATAAACCTTATTTCTTCAAAGGAATACTCCATGATATTTATTTCCGAATCACTAAGGGAGCATATGGACAGAAAACTGCTTTCCACAGTGGAAACATCAACCAATCCGCTTATTATGTTCATACCTTTACCGGGAGTAAATAATGAAGAATCGCTCTCGGAATTGGCAAAGAGAGTGTTAGGAATAGATCTAAACAGGTGAAAATTATGGGATTAATTGTTAGGGTATCGGGGCCAGTTGTCATTGCTGAAGGCATAGAAAATCAAAGAATGTATGATGTCGTGAAAGTCGGAAAAATGGGATTGGTGGGGGAAATCATAAAAATTTCAGGTAACCAGGCAACCGTCCAGGTGTATGAAGATACAACCGGGATCAGGCCAGGTGAACCCGTTGAGTCCACAGGGAAGCCTCTGTCTGTTGAACTTGGACCGGGATTGCTGAAATCAATATATGACGGTATTCAACGACCCCTTGATGTCATAAGGGAAAAAACAGGGGATTTCATCATGAGGGGTTACAGTGCCCCGCCTCTGGACCAGAACAAGAAATGGGATTTCAAACCACTGGTTGCAAAGGGGACAAAGGTGAACCAGGGCGATATAATTGGGCAGGTGCAGGAAACCTCACTTATACTCCACAAGATAATGATCCCGCTTGGGCTTTCAGGTGAAATAACAGAAATATCATCAGGATCTTTCACCATCATGGAGACAATTGCAAAATTAAAGACGGAATCAGGCACTGTTGATCTGACCCTGAAACAGGACTGGCCTGTTAGGGTTTCAAGAAGAGTCAGGGGGAAACTGCCTCCACAGATTCCATTAATCACCGGGCAGAGAGTTATTGACAGCCTATTTCCGGTAGCGAAGGGAGGAACGGTTGCAGTTCCGGGTCCATTTGGAAGCGGGAAGACAGTGGTTCAGCATCAGCTTTCAAAATGGGCTGACAGTGATATTGTTGTGTATGTTGGTTGCGGGGAAAGAGGAAACGAGATGACCGAAATCCTGACAACGTTCCCTGAACTTCAGGATCCAAAGAGTGGCAAACCACTCATGGAAAGAACGATACTTATTGCCAACACCTCAAATATGCCGGTGGCAGCCAGGGAAGCAAGCATCTACACCGGAATCACTATTGCCGAATACTACAGGGACATGGGTTACGGCATTGCCCTGATGGCAGACAGTACGTCAAGATGGGCGGAGGCACTCAGGGAGATCTCAGGAAGGCTTGAAGAAATGCCGGGAGAAGAAGGATATCCTGCATATCTTGGCAGAAGGCTCTCAGAGTTTTATGAAAGATCGGGTAACTCCATGGTTTTCGGGCTTCCAGAAAGAATAGGTTCAATAACAATAGTTGGAGCCGTTTCCCCTCCGGGAGGAGACATATCGGAACCGGTTTCCCAGAACACATTGAGGGTAACAAGGGTGTTCTGGGCCCTTGACGCCTCTCTGGCTTCAAGAAGGCACTTCCCATCCATTAACTGGCTAAACAGCTATTCATTATACCAGAGTGAGCTATTTCCATGGTTTTCAAAGAATGTTTCCGAAAAATGGCCAGAAATTTACAGGAACACCATGTCAATCCTGCAGAAAGAGGCCGAACTTCAGGAGGTTGTCCAGCTGGTTGGCTATGATGCTCTTCCTGACAGGGAGAAGGTTGTTCTTGACACGGCAAGGATGATAAGGGAAGATTTCCTCCAGCAGAGCGCATTTGATGATGTTGACCAGTATTGTTCCATGAAAAAGCAGCAGCTAATGCTTGAGAGCATT
>JAJZXT010000037.1 GCA_021806355.1 Thermoplasmata archaeon | reverse complement strand
ACCGGTCTTCCTTCCGGATCAGCATGGTATGTGAACATAACAGGACAAACTTCATCAGGACCAATCTCAGGAACCTCATATTCGGTAACACTGGCTAATGGCTCATATACATACACTGTAACCACATCCAACAAACAGTTTACGACTTCCCAATCCAGTGGAAGCGTGAAGGTGAACGGGGCACCTCAATCAGTACAAATAACTTTCACGCAGGTATCCTCCAAGACACCGTCATCCGGCACTCCCACGCCATCGCCCAATCTCTACCTTATCGTTGGCATCGTGGCTATAGTGGCCATTGTGGCAGTTGCTGCCATTTTCGTTGTGAAAAGGAGGAAAGGATAGAAAGAATTCTTCCACCACAAAATTTTTTTTGTTGTTTATCACATAACTTCTCAAGACGGACTGTTAACGCCTATGAATATTCTTCATTATCGTCAACGCTGGCCAGAATTCACATTTATTTTAAAACGTACAATGTGCAATTATAATCTTATCATTGAATCTATTTTCGCAGGAACAAAGTACGCGGTGACATGTACCTCATCTTTGCGCTTTGATTAATCTGTTGCAATATTCAAGTGAGGTTTGAATAGTTCTTGCATATTTTTCCGCAACTCCGACACTTATCCATTCATCACGTGAAACAAGATAGAACTTAAATTTTCTCCTATGAGTTATCAAGTTGTTAATTGACGGAGTAAGTTCGCCTGAATTTTTCTCCAAATCAAATTCCTCAAACAATCCAGGTTCAAAAACATAGGATGCACAAAGGGCAACATCGCTCCTTGGTGAATCAGGCTTCTCAACAACACCAATTATCTCGCCTTCCCTTGAAAATTCTATGTTGCCGTATGAGCGTGGGGAATCTGTCTTGAATCCGGTTAAGATATTTACGTTTCCGTTTTGCCCTTCGGTTACCATCCTTGAATAAAGTTCTTTATTCAGGATCACGCCATCTCCCGCGTTTAATATGAACATATCTCCATCAATAAAATCTCGTGCCAATCCAACAGCATTGCCGTATCCCAGTGGTTCATCCTGGAATATCAATTGTATCTCGGGAAATTCTCTTGATAAATATGCCTTAGTTATGGAATCTTCCGGGCTGAGAACCACACCTATCTCATGAATGTGATTCTCCTTCATCCTGTTGATTATAAGGTCAATTATGGGCCTCAGAACGAGTTTACCTCCTCTTATATCATACATTGGAAGCATTTCTTTCCGGAATTTGCCGTCAAGGCCAGACCTCGTTCCTTTTCCAGCCGCAGTGATGAGTCCTTTCATATACCAGAATCCCTATATTATTATTCATTTAAAACTCTCTCATAAGATTGGTAAGATGAGCTTCTATCGCAAAAAGCATTTAAGTTACAATGCATACCCACAAATATGGCTGATCCTTCAAGGCAGTTTTATACATTAGACAGTTTCGATCTTAAGGGAAAGGTTTTATTGCTCAGGCTTGACCTTAATTCCCCAATCCATCCGATCACAGGTGAAATTTTAAGCGAATCAAGGCTTAAATCCCACCTGGAAACAATCAATGATCTGCGATCATCCAAGGTTGTAATCATAGCTCACCAGAGCAGGCCAGGAAAAAATGATTTTATATCTTTGAGGGAGCATTCAAGAAGGTTGCAGAGGCTGGTTGGCAGAAAGATCACATTCGTGGATTCTCTTTTCAACAATGCCGCCATAAGCGAGATATCTCGTATGAAGGATGGGGACATAATAATGCTGGAAAACACAAGGTTTTACTCGGAAGATGTTTCACTTGACACTTCTGATTTTGATGTTATGGAATCCACGAATTTTGTGAAGAATCTTTCTCATGTTATTGATTATTTTGTAAATGATGCCTTTCCGGCAATACACCGCCCACAGACGAGTTTGATAGGCTTTACCAGATTGATGCCCAACATTGCAGGCAGGCTTATTGAAAGAGAGGTGGAGGCTCTTGACAGGTTTCTTGAAGGAAACGAAAAGCCAAAGGTAGCCATCTTGGGCGGTGCAAAAATCGACGATTCAATTGCAGTATCCAAAGCTTTTCTTGAAAAGAACATTGTTGAGAAGATAATTGCGGGAGGCGTTGTAGGAAACGCCTTCCTAATGGCTAGCGGCATCAATATTGGAAAAAAGAACAGGGATTTCATTATAAAGAATAACAAGAACCACGAAAAACTCATTTCAATTTGCAGGGAACTTATGGAAAAATATCCAAAAAGAATAGTTTTGCCGGTGGATTGCATCCTGAACCCATCAAAAAGGGTGCTTACTCTCCATTCGGGGGTTCCTGACGATGAGATAATGGCCGATATTGGCCCGGAATCGGTTTCAATATTCCGCAAAGCCATAAATGACTCAAAGGGAATATTCATAAACGGGCCAATGGGAATGTATGAAATTGCTGATTATGCCGGGGGGACCCTGGAAATATTCATGGCAGTGGCGGAATCTGATGCAGTCAAGATAGCTGGTGGAGGACACACAATATCTGTTCTTGAGTCGTTAAAGGTAATGAATAGGATCGACCACGTATCAACCGGAGGCGGAGCTCTCATAAGCTATTTATCCGGTGAGAAGATGCCAGTCCTTGAAGCTTTGAAGGAAAGCCATAAACGCTTTTTTGAGGTAGAGACTATTGACAGAAAATGAACAGAAAATAAATGCAAGCCAGGAACTGGAATATCTGCAGAACGTTATAGATTCAACAGAGAGGCAAATCTCAATCCTTTCCAAAGGAGCCGACGATTATCTGAGGGCGCTATCTGTACTTGAAGAGTCAAATATAGAAAGTGCAGGGGAGGTAAGAATATCCATTGGCGGAGGGGTATTCGTAAAGGCAAGGATAGAAAGCAGCAAGCCCCTGATCATACCTATCGGATCTGGCATTTTCACCGAGGAATCACCCGATCAAACCAAAGCACGGCTAAGAAACCTGATCAGTGAGATTAACGGAACCCTCGAAACCATGAATGCGCAGAGAAAGATCGCTATGTCTCAATATGAGCAGATTCTCTCACTATTGAGGGAAAATTCAGGACGGAAGGATTGAGTCAGTGTTCAAAGGTCTGAGGGGAAAATTTTCGGGTCTGTTTGGAGGAAAGAACGGAGAAGAAATCCGTGGATCAGAATTCATCCAGAATGTGTATGAAGCTCTTCTGGAATCGGACGTTTCCCTGGAAGCTGCTGAGAGAATTTCATCTGCCCTTTCCAAGAAGATTCCTGACCAGAAAAAGAGGCAACCCACGGAATCATTCAAAGCATCCCTGTATGATACAATAATGGAGTTCTTAAACGTGGTAAGATCCAATACATGGGATATGCTGCAGGGAGAAAGCCCTTTCAAGGTACTGTTCCTTGGGATAAACGGCACCGGCAAAACCACAACAATTGCAAAAATAGCGAAATTTCTGACTGAGAGAAACAGGAGGGTTGTTATTGCCGCATCGGACACATTCAGGGCTGGGGCAATAGACCAAATCAGTTATCAGGGTGAGAGAGTAGGCGTAAAGGTGATAAAACATCAACCGGGAAGCGATCCATCGGCCGTTGCATACGACGCCATTGAACATGCAAAATCAAGAGGCATAGATTACGTCCTGATAGATACCGCCGGGAGAATGCAGAATAATATCAACTTAAGGGAGGAAATGAAGAAGATCAAGAGGGTTACCAGCCCAAATCTCACCATACTCGTAATAGATTCCATGGCAGCGAACGATGTCATGGAGCAATCAAAGACCTTTTCGAAGGAGATTGGGTTCGACGGAATAATAGTAACAAAACTCGATACTGACGCAAGAGGCGGATCAATACTCACGATAGCATCCGAACTGAAAAAGCCCATAATGTTTATTGGAACGGGCCAGAATCCTGATGACTTAATAGAGTTCTCACCGGAATGGATGATAAAAAAGATGCTTCCGGAGGATCTTCAATTTTCATCTTAGGCTGGAAATTGCTCTGCATACCTGCTTGACTGGCATCTCTGTTGTTATTAACGGTATATTCTCTATTTCTGCCAGTTTTATGGCCAATTCATCAACCCTGTCCGCCTGGATATAAACTACTGCAGCCGGCTTCAGGGGATGGACCCTTATCGCAATCATGGGACTTCTTCCCAGTTTCACATCAGTGAAGAATATTGCCCTCTGGCTGGACCATCCATATAAAAGGCTGTATTCCGAATATGAGAAGGAGAGGATAGCCTTGATTCCATCAACGACGGTATACCCGTGAACATATCTGTCAAGCCCCTTCTTTGATTGCACCTCTCCATCGATGGCCTTAATCATTCTTGACAGGTGGACATCATGATCATAATCGCTAATATCGATTAAAGCTTCATATGGTACCCCACTGTTATATCTTCTCAGGATAGTTCCTCCCCTTGATTGATCTGTTCCAATGAGGGCCAAGACGAATCGCTTTATCGTTAGAATTCCTGGTGATTTCCTCCTTCCCGATTCATAATCGCTTATCATTGAAGGAGAAATTTCCATTGCTCTTGAGAGATCAGCCTTGGTGACCTGAAATTCCTCCCTCCATTTTTTCATTGTCTCGCCGGGATTTTCAGAAATTGCAATCTCCCCGGCAATCTTCTCATCAATGTTCATGTGTGTTCATTCAAATCAATGATAATAATGTGACGATTTCATGTTCATTTATTTGTGAATAACATTCATCTCTTTCATGAAACGAGTGGCGTCAACCTTTGTGGATAGAATTAACCCATAGAACAGAATGCATGAGAGCCAGGAATCATGGCTTATGGCCTTGATTCCTGAAGTGCCCATCCTATCAGGTTATAATCACAAATTGACAATGCGACGCATAATCCAAAATTATTTTATAACCTGAAATATCGGTTATCCATGACACTTGACCCATCAATGAAGAATATTTTGGAAATGTACCGAAATTTAAATTTCCCGAAATTGAATGAAATCGACATAAATGATCTTAGAGAGATAATGAACAATAGCAATGTAATGCAGGAAAGTGAGGCGGTCAATCATATTGAGGATCTATCTTTTGATAGCGATGGCTCGCAGATACGCTGCCGTCTTTACGATCCAAAAAAGCCTGGCAATGGACTAATAATATATTTTCATGGAGGAGGTTTTATCTGGGGAGGAATTGAGTCCTCAGATTCTGTTTGCAGGAGGTTCGCAAATGTATCAGGGGCAAAGGTTCTTTCTGTTGATTATCGGCTTGCTCCAGAACACAAATTTCCTGCGGCAGTGAATGATGGAGTCAATGCATTCTTATGGGCTTATAACAATTCCAATAAACTTGGAATTGACAGGGAAAAAATAGCTCTTGTTGGGGATAGCTCTGGTGGAAATATAGCTGCTTCCAGCTGCCTGAAACTCAAGGATAATGGTTATCCTTTGCCCTTTTTACAGGTGCTTTTCTATCCATTCATGGGACCAGACTTTTTCTCTGAATCGATGCGGGAATTCGGCGAGGGATATTTCCTCACCATGGAGGAAATGAATTGGATTGGAGACAACTATCTGGAGTCTCGAAAGGATGCGATAGATCCTTATTTCTCACCTGTTCTACACGAAAACCTTAAGGGACTGCCTGAAGCAATAATTGTGACTGCAGAATATGATCCTCTTAGAGACCAGGGAGAGATGTACGTATCCAGACTTTATTCTGCCGGTGTTCCCGTTACTTCTATCAGGGGAAAAGGAATGATTCATGGATTCCTTGGACTTTTCAGCGTGGCTCGAGCTGCGGATTCCATAATAACAATGGTATTCAGCTTGATAGGTTCCAGATTGAATGAGCAGCATTGATGATTATATGATTATAGTGAGGGAAAGAGAATATAATCCATCATTTTTGTAGCCTCTTGAAGCCCTGAACGTTTGAATCCTACTATATAGTTTACTAATGATATATATGGATAATATAAAATACTCCTCGTGATAAGGATGTGTGTTTAATGCTATAGACGAAAGCAAGCTTAAAAAGATACATCTCAGGATCACTGCCCTCTCCTCTGCCGGCAGTTTTCTTGATGGATATGATATAGCCATAATATCAGTAGCAATCCTCATCCTTCGACCGCAATTTTCTCTTACAACGGGCGAAGTTACCTTTCTCCTTGGTTCTACAATCCTGGGGATGATATTTGGTGGAGTATTGATAGGATACCTTACCGATATCAAAGGGAGGAAATATGTATATATGTGGGATATGGCATTTTTCATACTGTTTGCTGTGCTGTCGGCTGTAGCGACGGATTATCTTCAACTTCTTCTTTTCAGGCTTCTTCTTGGGGTTGCGATAGGCGCTGATTATGCTATATCACCTACAATTATTGCAGAATTCTCGCCAATGAAGCACAGGGGAAAGTTGCTCAGTTTTTCGGGCGCTGCCTGGTTTATAGGGGCTTTCGTGGCATATGGAATAGGTACAGTACTTATACCGCTTGGAAACGTGTCATGGCGTTACATGTTCCTGATTGGAGTCATACCGGCCGTAATAGTTTTATTGCTCAGACGTGACATCCCCGAATCCCCAAGATGGCTTCTTTCTCATGGCGAAAACGAAAAGGCAAACGCTTCTATGAGGGAAATAGATAGCAATGCATATGTCCAGGCTCCTGCAACATATAGCAAAACGAGGATAGGAGACCTATTCAGGAAAAAATACATAGCCGCTACTGTTTTCATATCAGTTTTCTGGTTCTCTCTCGCTGCAGTTACATATGTAATTGCCCTGTACGGCCCTTCTATACTTCAAAGCCTTGGCATATCTTCCGATGCAGCATCCGGTTATGCCACAATTGTCGCGGCCCTTGCAATAATTGGGGCAATAATTGCAATCTTGCTTATAGACACGGCTGGAAGGAAGAATCTTACCATGATTGGTTTCGCAGGCATGGTTGTCACACTCCTCATTGCTGCACTTCTTTTCGAATTTTATCCTGTGATAATCTTTATTGTGCTGTTATTCGTTGTTTTTGAAATCAGCCAGGAATTGGGGCCTGGAATAACTAATTCTATATTTCCACAGGAACTGTATCCCACGGAGATCAGATCCACTGCCCAGGGTTTTGGAACAACTATCAGCAGGGTAGGTGCACTGTTTGGCATATTTGCCTTTGCCTTCATAGCTGGTGCTTATGGAAATAGCATCGGGATGATCTTTCTCGTAGCCATTTCCGCAATGGGTCTTGTAGTGACCATATTCCTCGGAAAGGAAACAGCAGGGAAGTCGTTGGAAGAATTAAACAAACCCTAAATTTTTCCTTTAGAATTTATCAAATTTATTACCATATCAGGACGATCAGAAACTATGGCATCGACGCCTGCATCCAATGAATCGCTGATTCCAGCTTCGTCATTTGGAGTCCAGACACTCACCTTTAACCCACCCTCGTGGCATCGGTCAACATAGGAACCGGACAAACCTTCATAATACATGGCGATTGTGTCACAACCGCATTGTCTCACCATGGATACGGGATCCATGGGAAATCCCGCAATGAGGGCACCACAGGTTACATCCGGATATTTCTGCTTGAACATGAACAGGGCATCGTGATAGAACGATATTATTATGCTTCTATTCAGGAGATCTGGCCTCCTGTCGTATAGATTTATCAGCGGATTTATTGTCTCCATGGATTTCAGTTCTATGATTACAGGAATGCGTATTGCATCCATTACCTCCTCCAGGAATGGGATTCTTTCTCCCCCTTTCAGCTGAATGCCTCTTAACTCTTCTACAGATAGATCCTTCACGTTTCGTTCGATTCCCGCCATTCTCTTCAAATCCGGATCATGCATGACTGCGAGGTTTCCGTCTTTCGTTGCTTGAACATCACATTCCACCGCATCAACTCCGAGTTTCTCAACTCCCTGAAATGCGGAGAGGGTGTTTTCTATGAAAAGATTTCCACCGCCCCTGTGAGCTACAACCAAAATTTCTCTACCTCTATAGGAGTAAGTCATGAATGCACAATTCATCTAATTATATATAGAATTGCGAGTGATCTGCTCCAGTTGGGATGGAAGCGGAGGCAATAGAGAGCTACTGCAGGGAAGGGCACATATGAAAGAGATTATGCTTTGATATAAAGGTGGAATAAGTACATAATTTCCGTTAAGCCCTTCTTCTTGATTTTCATAAAATCTGAGAATTATATGATCCTTATGCAGGTTAATCCAAAACGATAAGCCGTCGGGGGATTTGAACCATCGACGTGCTGATTAAGAAAACATGACAGCAAACTCACAGATTATGCAAGGTATATTATTTTGATCCCAGTTGCGTCGTGTATTTCTTTATTGTAAACTTCAAATTCTCTATCCCTGGTAATGAACTCTATCTTTGAACTTGTGAGCTTTGATATCGTGTAGGCATAGGAGAGGTGCAGCAAATCAAGAGTCAGCATTGGCACTTTATATGATAGTTCAATCGCTAACGCCATGATGTTGTTGTATTTCCCGATCGGGGTTTCAACTGGATTCTGGGGTATGGGAAAGTACACCAGATCAAATCTTTCAAGAATGTAGGTAATCGCTGCGTATGAACTTGAATCCCTGCCACCTGAAAGTTCATCCATTAAGGCTGTAAAATTCCTATTTCTTAAGAGGGCAGAGGTCAGTTCGATGACCGCTAATTCTGAAATAATCTTCTCAGGTTTCCTGAAGATTTCAATGGAGTTCTCCATAGAGGGATCAGCAGGATCAAGTGCAGAGACCACTACACTGGTATCGATGTATTTCAACTGAATCTATCCCTGCTTCTAAATAGTTCTTTAAGACTACCTCTCAATTCTATGGGAGATTTTCCAGTGGATTTCTCAAGTGACTTGAGTTTATCAACCTTTTCGGAGATCTCTGGAAATTTCGTTGAAGCAGACATACCTTTCGATAAGAGGTATCTTATTGCATCACTCTTTGTTTTGAAAAGACCGGCCCGGAGCATATGGTCAACGAACCTTGAGGTGCCTTCATCAATCCTGATTTGTATTGTTTCCTTTGCCATTACAATTACGTAATTGTAATTATATAGATTAATCTTTTCTCAACCTCATGACTTGAGCATCGTTGGTGATCCACATTATTCATTTGGTCCTTTGGCTGACCTGCCGAACTCATCAAAAACGTCGAAATTCAGACTGAGTGATGGAATCACACAATAGGTAGTGTACACAAACAGACTTACCAGAAGACTCACTTCTGTATGAATTCGTAACAGGATTAAAAATTGTTCAATGCGCATTAGATATGATTATGTAAGATTAGGTGAGGATTAATCACAGTGGTGACACAATGAATTTAACTTTAGAATAGCGAAGGGAAAAATGGTATTGCATCCGTTAACTTACAGAAATTAAACTTCACTAATGGTTAAAAATAAAGGGTTCGCAATAAGGCAGAAACTAAAAATTTCATAAGATAAGCCACCGGGGGGATTTGAACCCCCGACCTGCTGATTACGAATCAGCTGCTCAACCAGCTAAGCTACAGTGGCGGGATATCGATAAGAGACTCTATGGCAATACCTGAAGGAATCTTAGGGTAAAAATATGTTGACTTGGGTGGCATTATCTCGTTTGCTATAACCTCGTTCATGAATTCCTCTTTGTCCCACCCTGGCATAAGGATGGCGTAAGAGGCTTCTCCCTTGTCAACTGAATTTATGGCAGAAGCAACGTCATTTGTGTATTTTACCATGGATTCTTTTTCCTCCTTATTCAGGTTAAGGGTTCTCTTGAAAATGAAATAATCCACGACAAATGGAGCAGATAATCCCTGAAGATCTCCTTCCAGGAAGATATTCCTGAGAGATTGCCGGTTTGGTATGAGGGCATTGAATTTCCCGTCATATATTACAATGTTTCCATTCGAATGGTAATTGTTTACCTTGTCTACCTTGAAGACATCCGAGAGATTCTGGAATATGGCCGCAGTTGTGTGTTTGTTGTCAGTGACGAGCCTGTGGATCCCTCCTATCTTGATGGCTCTTTCATAAACTGAAGTGATGTAAACGAGGGAATATCTCCAAAATTCCTTTTCTTCTTTAGTTTTAGCCTCATGGTAAAGTTCTTTTGACGCCTTGATTCTGTGGTGGCCATCGGCAATCACGGAATCCTTTCCTCGCAATATTTCCTTGATTCTGGATATATCTGCTTCTTCCTGTACAATGTAAACATAATTTTTTACGCCGGTAGTTTCTTCAATGATCTTATCAGGCAATTTTCCCGAAATAATGCGGTTTAATGTCTTTTCCAGTTGATTTTCAAAGGAGATCAAAAATACAGGTTCCAATTGGGTTTTTAAAGAATCCATAAGTTGTTTTCTCTGCTTTACATATATATCAATGGTGTTCTCGTGGGGTTTTATTACCCCATCTTCTGAAGTAATGTCTGTAAGGCAAATAACACCCAGCCTTTGGAACATCTCCGAATTGTGCTTAAAATACTGTGATACCACAATCATTATTGGGGTATCAACCTTGATAAGGACACTTTCTGAAATCCATTTCTTAAGGAGTTCAACGGAATTCTGGTGGTCCCATTTCAACCTGCTCAGCTGGGATACGTTGTATGGAATACTGAGAAATGTTTTCTCCTGGTCTTCTGATATCGTATCAAATGGTGGAGAAACGACATTTTGAAGGTTTTTATTGTATAAAAGAGGTTTAAAAGGCTTGACTATCAATTTACAATTACCTCAGAATAGAATTTAACCGGGTTATATCTTCCATATATCCTTCCTCTCCCTTAGGTGTCTCCAATATCATCGGCTTCCCCCTTATCTCCTCATCATAAACAAAATTTCTGAATCCTTCCAGACCGATGGTTCCCATGCCTATCTGCTCATGCCTGTCAACATTGAAGCCTTTCCCTTTCTTTGAATCGTTCATATGGAAGCCGATAAGGTATTTCATCCCAAGGTTGGATTTTAAATCATCCATTGTTTCTGCATAGCCTTCCCTTGACACCAGTTCGTATCCTGCGGCCCATGCATGGCAGGTATCAAAGCATATCCCTATCTTATCCTTAAGTTCAATTCCGTCTATGATCATGGAAAGTTCCTGGAATGTTTTCCCGACACTATTCCCCTGGCCGGCGGAGTTTTCAATCAGGACTTTTACATTCTGCTCTTCCTTCAAGACGACATTCAGGATAGAAATAACGTTCCTAATGCCCTGTTCCAGGGAAGCATCTTTGCGTGATCCCGGGTGATATGTGACAGAATCAGCCTCAAGGAGATCCGCTCTTTCAATCTCGAGTTTCAGTCCTTCCATGACCTTTCCTTTCAGTTCTTGATCACTGGTTGCGCTATTCAGCAGGTATGATGCGTGTATCATTACATGGGAGATGTTATTTTTTCTCCTGGATTTCTTGAAAAGTTCTATCTCCTCTTTTCCAAGGGGTTTGGCTTTCCACTGCATCTGGTTCTTTGAAAACAGCTGGAAGGACCTGAAGGAAAAACCGATAGCCCTATCTGGAGATAGTTCTATTCCTCCGCCGGTGGAAATATGTCCGCCTAAATTGATCATATCTGTAATTTTTTGAGCCATATTAATTTAAACAAAATTGCTTTTTACATAAAATATGTATTGTAGTTTTCCTTGTTATTATTTCGGGATTCAAGATCAGTTTTTTCAGTCATACAAACCCTTATATTTGAAGGTAAATACCCCAAAAAGCTTGCATTTGAAAGCACATTCCCGCTAAGAAATTATGAAAGCTGATCCTTTCTTTCAATAATCATCTGTATGAACTGGTATACGTGCATCGAGAGGCCCGGGTTATCGGAGAATCCGCAGGCATCGAGTTCTGCTCCTGCAATTAGGGCCTTCGATCTATCCACAACAATATCCGTTGCAATGAGGCCCTCCTTCCTGAAAACCTTCGCGTTTTGCGGAACCCTCTTGTTTGGAGGAGTAACGAATATGACATTCACCCCTCTTTTTATTGCGTTGTCGAGGTTCTTCTTCAATTCTGTCCTTATATCCTTCACTCTGGGTGTGCAGATCACTATCTCCTCCTCGGATAGATTTATAAGTTCCGCCAATTTTTCAAGAACTG
>JAJZXT010000051.1 GCA_021806355.1 Thermoplasmata archaeon | reverse complement strand
AAGATAAGCTAATCGGATTTTGACGCTATATTGTTCAGTCCGCTTGAAAAATTATATTTATCATATACCGCTTAGACATGAATGGGTATTGAATACAACACGAAAAATGATGTGAAAATTGATACTGATAGAAGATTCTCAACGAAGAACATAGATAGCTCCTTTGATCCTTTAACTGATTTCTATAATTATGCAAATGGAAGCTGGCTTAAGAACAATGAGATTCCGGATGATAAACCAGCTTGGGGTTCATTTGACGAACTGTCAGAGAGAAATCTAGGCAAGCTTCATGATATTGTGCTTGAGTGTGCAGGCAATTCTCAATCTATGGATGATAATGTCAGGAAAATTGGTGACCTTTACAAATCTGTAATGAATACAAAATTAATTGAAGGAAAGAAGCTTTCACCGATTGAAGGTGTATTGAAAGAAATATCTGAAATCACGTCAAAAGAGTCAATCTATGAAAAAGTTCTAGATTTATCAAAGAACGGAATTTCCACATTTTTCAGCATGTCGTCAAACTCGGATAAAAAGGACAGTTCAATATATGCGTTTTATTTCGAGCAGGGAGGCCTATCACTTCCAAACCGGGATCATTACATTAACGAATCAAATAAATCCATACTTGATGAGTTTTCCAAATTTGTTGAAAAAATGTTTCTCCTTGTGGGACTGAATGATTACGATGGAAAAACAGCGGAAAAGATAATATCAATGGAAAAGAGCATTGCTGAGGCAAGCCGGAGCAATGAGGACTTGAGAGATGAAGAAAGAAATTATAATCGGGTAGAGAGGCATGATATTCACAAGGTTTTCAAATTCTTTGATCTTGGAAATTTAATGGAGCAGCTCAACGTCCCAGAAACTCCTTATGTTATTGTTGGGCAACCTGAGTTTTTTAAGTCACTTGACGAGATCCTTGAGAAGACCGATCTTGAAATTATCAAGTCTTATCTGGCACTGAAAGTTATCATTTCGGCTGCACCCTTCCTCAATAGTGAAATGGAACTTGAATCATTCAATTTCTATGGAAAGAAATTGATGGGCTTAAAGGAACCGGAATTGAGGTGGAAGAAGGCCGTAAAATTAATAAATTCGTGTATGGGGGAAGCACTTGGAAAGATCTATGTGGAGAAATTCTTTCCAGAGGAATCTAAAAGGAAAGTCGAGGAAATGGTTAATGACATAAAGTCAGTCTTCAAGGAGAAACTGGAGCATCTTGACTGGATGGGTGAGAGCACAAAGAAACTTGCACTAAAAAAATTTGCAGCGTTTAGAACGAAGATAGGATTTCCCACAAAATTCAGGGATTACTCGCTTTTAAGCATTGATCCCAATGATTTATTCGGGAATGTCCAGAGGGCTATTCAGTTTGAAATAAACAGGACATTCGGGAGAGTTGGAAACAGGGTTGACAAGGAGGAGTGGGAAATGCCGCCTCCAACAGTCAATGCTTATTTCTCCCCGACGGATAATGAAATTGTTTTTCCCGCTGGGATCCTCCAACCACCATTCTTTGATCCAACCATGGATGAAGCAGTAAACTATGGTGCAATAGGGGGTGTCATCTCTCACGAAATAACACATGGATATGATGATCAGGGAAGAATGTATGACTCCGAAGGCAATATTAATGAATGGTGGGAAGAGAAGGATAAGACAGAATTCAATAACAGGGCAAAAAGGGTGATAGATCTTTACAGTTCCAAGGAAATACTTCCTGGTGTTTTTGTCCATGGGGATAGGACAGTTGGTGAGAATATCGCTGATCTTGGAGGCGTCAGCATCGCGTTTGCAGCCCTTGAGCGCCATCTAAATGAAAATAAGAGCAAAAGACATGATATTGACGGGTTCACTCCGGAACAGAGATTCTTTTTATCGTGGGCTCAAATATGGGCTGAAAACATTAGGCCCGAATACCTGAAATTGTTAGTCACCGTCGATCCGCATGCACCCAATGAATTGAGGGGATCTCTGCCAGCCTACAATCATGAAGGTTTTTTCCCGGCATTTAAGGACTTGGGCAAGCAGCTAACGGATGTGAATCATGAGAAAATATCCATTTGGTGAAATTTTTCAATAAAAATTTAAGAGAATTTAGCTCAAGACGCTAAATTTATTTTAAAAATATATATCCAAGAGATCAAATTGTTGAATTATCTATGACAAACCTGTATTTAACATCATTATTCATTATTCTTTCGTAAGCCTTGTCAAGATAAGAGAAAGAGATCAACTCTATGTCCGATCGTATATTATTCTTGACGCAGAAATCTATTACTGCCTGAGTTTCTGGGATCCCCCCAATGTTTGATCCTGCAATCGCCCTGTTAGAATCCATCAGTATGGGAGGTGACAGAGAATACTTCACCGATCTTTCAGGGAGTCCGACGAGAACCAGTGTTCCATTAGGCTTCAAGGTTGAGATTAGGGTGTTTATATCATGATTGGCAGGAATCGTGTCCACTATGATGTCAAATGAGTACCCTGACTTCCTGATATCTTCCTTATTGTGGTACACAATTGATCTGCTTGCCCCAAGCCTTCTGGCATCATCCTGCTTCGATTCAGAGGATGTAAGGACGGTCACTTCTGCTCCCATGGCTCTTGCTAATTTCACTGCCATATGTCCAAGGCCTCCAAGCCCGACAACAGCAACATGCTTTCCGGGCCCTGCACCGAACTTTTTTAACGGAGAATACGTTGTGACACCTGCGCAGAGAATCGGTGCTATGCCTGCAAGGTCTTTATCGGTGCCAATCCTTATAACGAATCTACTATTGACTGTAATTATGTCAGAATATCCACCAAAGGTTGTTTTACCTGTTAATGAATCCACCGAGTTATAGGTCCAAACGGTCTCTTTATCACACTGCTGTTCATAGCCGCTTTTGCAAGATTGGCATTCCCCGCATGAATCAACCATGCATCCAACACCAACATAATCTCCAACTTTAAGATCCCTGGAGTATTTTCCAACTGCAGTAATTTTTCCCACGATTTCGTGTCCAGGTACGATAGGATAACTGGAACCGCCCCAATCATTCCTGACCTGATGGACATCTGAATGGCATATTCCGCAATACAATATCTGGATCATGACATCATTTTCACCAACTTCCCTCCTTTCGATTTCCAGCGGCTTAAATGTTTCTCCATGCGATTTCACTCCGAACCCTTTCGCTTTTATCATTACTATCAATGCAATATTGATTCACAATTAAAAAAATTTGTTTATTCAGTATTATATATTCTTAACGCATGAAAGAGTATGGATTACAGGAAACTGACGCCTGAAGAAGAAAGTGTTATCCTAAAGAAAGGAACGGAAATGCCATATTCCGGAGAATACGAGGGAAACTTTTCCAGGGGTACTTACCTCTGTAAAAGATGCAATTCCCCACTTTACAAATCAGATAGAAAATTTAACTCGGGATGTGGCTGGCCAAGCTTTGACGAGGAAATTGAAGGAGCAATTAGAAGATTGCCAGATGATGATGGCACGAGGACAGAAATCCAATGCAATTCTTGCGGAGCACACCTTGGACATGTTTTCCTGAATGAGGGCTTTACCTCAAAGAATACAAGGCACTGTGTCAATTCCATATCATTAGTATTTGTTCCGGAGAGCTGACATGGAATCTGGGAATTTTGCCACAGTACTTCTAGGAGGTGGATGCTTCTGGTGCACAGAAGCAATCTTTGATAGAGTTAAGGGAATAAAATCTGTGGTTTCAGGATATAGTGGAGGTTCAAGAAAGAATCCTACATATGAAGAAGTTTGTTCCGGGAAAACCGGGCACGCTGAAGTCATAAAAATTGACTATGATCCGAATGAAATTTCGTTTACTGATATATTGGAAATTTTCTTTCAGACTCATGATCCCACTTCGCTGAACAGGCAGGGCGCAGATGTGGGCGAACAGTATCGATCCGTGATATTCTATTCATCAGTGGAACAGAAAGAAATCTCAGAAAAATTCATAAAGGAGATTGAAGAAAGGAAGATTTTTGAGAAGCCCATAGTAACGTCAGTAGAGGGAATGTCGGAATTTTACCCTTCAGAAAATTACCACAGGGATTATTATGAGAACAACCGGGAGAGCCCATACTGCAGATTTGTAATTGAACCTAAACTCAAGAAACTCGCTAAAGACTTTCGCTCAAAACTGAAAGGCAATATTCAATGAAAATAATATATCTTAAACGTCAATGTCCCAGACATGAAAGTATTGCTCACTGGGCATAAGGGATTTATTGGAAGCAGGATATATGAGACCTTAAAGGAAAGGGGATATGACATTGATGGAATAGACATTGGCGATCCTATTCCTGCCGTGAAATACGATATTATTTTGCATTTTGGAGCGAGAACATTGATCAGAAATTCAATCAATGCACCATATGAATACTTCAATGATGGATTGTCACTGACTCTTAAATTTCTCGAAAAAGCCCGGCTGGAGGACGCCATATTTGTGTTTCCCACTTCTGGATCCGTGGCAGAGGCGACAAATCCATATTCACTTTCCAAGAAAAATGGTGTTGAGTGGATTTCCCTGTATGAGAGATTGTATAACACCAGATCCGTTATTCTTAAATTATTCAATATCTATGGAGAAACATCAAGAAAAGGAGCCGTTTACTTATTTACAAATGCCGCACTGAATGAAACTCCAATCCCCGTATATGGAGGAGGAAACCAGGTTCGTGATTTTGTTCATGTTGATGATCTTGTGAAATGCATTGCCAGAATCATAGATGGTGAAATAAAACCGGGAGAATATGAAGTCGGAACGGGAGTTGGTACCAGCATTAACTCACTCATACAGATGGTTGAAAAAATTACTGGCCGTAGGGTCATTAGGGAAGAAAAGGAGTTCCTGCTCAGGGAAGCTCCATCATTGGTAGCTGCAAAGCCCCTTCCAATAAATCCAATGAATCTTCAGGAGGGGATAAGAAGAGTGATGGAGCGGCTCATGGGTATGGAAGATTGAAATGGCATCAGTTCAGGTTTCAGTAGTGGTAACAGCACATGACAGGAAGAAGTACCTGAAGGGCGCCATAAACTCGCTCCTGAGACAATCTGTTAATCGTAATCTTCTTGAGATAATAGTTGTCAAGAATTACCTTGATAGAGAGATTGATGATTTTCTTTCCAGTAACAACATATTGAACGTTCTTACAGATAGCAAATCCTTTGGAGCAAAACTGTCTGAGGGCATTAAAAGCAGCAAGGGAGAGATAATTGCGTTTCTTGATGATGATGATGAATTTGTGCCTCAAAAGATAGATAGGATTATTGGAGTGTTCAAGGAAAACAAAGGCCTGAATTATTTTCATAATGGGATAATTCCACTTAATGAATCTGGTGCTGAAATTAAAGAACTGAAGAATTCAAGGAAAGGCAATGATCAGTTTCTTATCAAAACTCCTCTGGAAAATCTTGCTGAACTTCGCGTGCTATCAAGGCTTAGGGGGGATTGGTACATGAGCTGCATTGCTATTAGAAAGAAGGCAGCTGCTGAATTTCTTGACTTTGTTAATTCAACCTCATTCAGCCTCGACAGGGTTTTCTTTATTCTTTCAGCGGCAAGGACTGGAAGCATCCTGCTTTCCAGTGAGGAGCTGACAAGGTACAGGCTACATGAGAGCATAACAGGAATAAAATCCGATTTTCACGAATATTGCCAGAGAAAATTGAAATTTTTTGAAAACACATTCAATGTTCTTCTGCAATTAGAAAGGGCAGTTGAAAAGAGTAATACATTAAAACAGTATATTGAGATTCAGAAAACGCACAATGTGGAAAATATCCTGCTTTATGACTGCCGCGGTAAAAGAATTAGAAGGGCAAGCGCTGCTATCAACCTCTATCGAAGTTATTTTGACATAAAGGACAGGATATTTCTCTTTCTCTCCATCCTTATGGCATTTTCATTCCTATCTCCAAAGGTTACATCATATCTCCACTATCTGTATCAATCAAAAAGAATTTTATCATAATGAAAAAAGAAGAGCTAAAATTAAATAACCTCTGAAGATCATCAGGCATGGATTCGCTACAGATTCAGAATTATTTAAAGGAAGGCGCTGAAGCCAGGTTATCGGTTGATATTCAACAGATTTTGGATGTCAGTAAGAAGGTTACTGAGTGTTTTAAAAATGGTGGAAAGATCATATTCTTTGGAAATGGTGGAAGTGCAGCAGACGCACAGCATATAGCTGCTGAATTTGTTGGGAGATTTGAGAGGGAAAGAGAATCTCTTCCAGCAATGGCCCTGCACACAAACACTTCTGCCATGACTGCTATAGCGAATGACTATTCTTTTGATATGGTTTATGAAAGGCAGGTTGCTGGGTTTGCGCGTAAGGGAGATGTTGTCTTTGGGATTTCAACAAGCGGAAATTCCCCAAATATACTGAAGGGACTGGAAAAAGCTAAATCTCTGGGCTGTACCACCGTTTCAATGACGGGGAAAAAAGGCGGAAAAATTTCCCTGATATCCGATTTTCCAATAAGGGTCAACTCTGATAGAACACCTATTATTCAGGAGGTTCACATTGCAATCGGTCACCTGCTTTCAAAGATAGTTGAGGATATGATCTGACGAAAAAACTTTCTATTATTTCTATAAATCTAATTTTTCTTATGGAGGGATGCTTTTAAGGCGACGTTTGACTTTTTCTTATAATTTATCAATTCTCTAAAATATTTTGTCATAAAATTTAAACCATTGTTGACAACCTTCGATTCCCCTTCCATTCTGGCATTCATCTTTATTGGTATCTCCAGAACAGATGCCCCAGGATGTGTGGATAATGTATACAATAAAAGTTTATAACCAAACTGCACACTCTCGAGATCCTTTACAAGGCTTCTCCTAACGATGAAAAATCCGGACATAGGATCCTTTACTTTCCGGGCCCCCTTAAAGAATAATTTAGCTAAAATTGTTGCCCCCCTGCTTATCATACCTCTTGTTGCCTTCCAGTTATTGGAACCTCCTTTCACATACCTGGAACCGACAATTATATCATAGTTATCCTCAACAGAGCTAAAGAGTCCCGGCAAAGCATCAGTGGGGTGCTGGCCATCTGAATCCATAACACAGACATAATCCGATGTACTCAATCTTATTCCGGCCAGCTGAGCATCCACAGTTCCCATTTTCATTTCCCGACCTATAAATTTTACGGGAATGCCTTTAGTTCTTCCCTCTATGGACTTTATGTAATCAATTGTGCCATCTTTACTGCCATCGTCTATTATGATTATATTTTCAACGTTGTCGATTGATCCATCCGATGAAAGATTATCAATGCACCTGATTGTATTCGGCAGGGAATCTATTTCATTTAGGACTGCAAGAATTATGCTGATTGAAGATTTAGGCAAATAATCACTTAAAACTCCATGATTAATGTATATTTATCATTAGTGCTATGCATTTGCGTAAAAAAAATACCTTGATCACCGCATTTAGATTGTCTGGTCAGAAGAAACCAACCTGTTTTTCATAGTTGCCGATTCGTGTTGTACGGGCATTTTATTCTCCATATCCAAGTAGAGATCATAGTTTCCGTGATCTGTATCATCATAATATTTTTCAAGTTCCTCAAATTTCTGCTCCAGTGACGAAGTATAAATAAGTTCCAGTAATTTTTTATCAACTGCATCGTTGTGGGCTCCCCTTATTGAGTTCCCTCCCGTGGGGTACGAGATCACCTCACAGTCATTTCCTCGCGATTCAAGCAATATTTTTGCGATGCTCCATAGTCTCGGCGGTCTGTACATTCCCTTTTTCCAGTATTTTTCTACAAGAGTATTTCTCTGGATATTCATAGGATTCACAGAAACATCATCAGTTAATCCTGATACCTTGCTTATGGAATCGATGATATCAGCGATGGCATTCTTTTCTGAAAGGAAGAGCGGCTTGAAGAGCAGATAGGTCCTTAGTTCCATTGACAGTTTTGAGGCTACCTCCGCTGCATTTAGATATTTTCCGAATGTGGACCCCTTGTTTATAATATTCTTCATTATATCATCATTCGCTGTTTCCAGACCGATAGCTATCCTTGTATCTATGCCGCTATCTTTGAATTCGGAGAGATTCTCTCTTGTTATATATTCCGTTCTTGACTCCACCAGTAATTTAGAAATCTTTCCACTAATCTTCTCAAGAAAATAATTTCTAGCATTAACCGGGAATTCCATTGGGTCAAGAAAGCTCCCGGATGTGAAAACCTTCAAAACCTTGATATCACCAATAAATGCGGCCAAAGAATCTATCTGCCTCTTTAACTGATCGATAGAAACATTAGGTGAAATATCGTTGAAATAACCACACATTGAGCATGATGAAAACCTGTACCACGAGCATCCTGTCGTCCTGAATATGACAACAGCAGTCGCTTCAGGATATCCTCTCAGTCTATCCTTTTCTGTCCACATGGAAACAGGTTTATTCGCATCGTTAACTCTTGGAGATGCTGGCATAAGTGATTTTATCTCGCTTGCAAGTTCTCTGTTAATCAATGGATACGTATCAAATTCATCCATTTAACTTATTTAGTCGAGGCTTAAAAATTGCCCACTCCTTCATGCCTTACCTCAATTTCTCACGCAGCCAGTGTTTACAGCCATTTGCTCATTTTTTTTTGTTATAGTAAATCTTAAAATATCACAATGATAGCTTTACATATGAAGATATTAAAAAGCGAATCAGCAAGAAAACAGATTCTTATGGATGAGATCATTACCATCGACGAGGAGAGAATATCTCTAATGTCCGTCATGGAAAATTGCTCATTTTCCATAAGGCACTATGTTGATTATCTTGCGGAAAGAGAAATCAGACTTATAGGAAGATTCAAGAAGAAATTTGGCATATATCCGCCTGCAGGTAACGATCTAGTTTGGCTAGAATATATTTCATTGGAGAATAAGGGATTATCCACCGGCAGTAGAAATAAGATTTAATTTCAAGAAGCCCTATGGGTTATTAATGGGCGACAAATATTATCTTGAGCATGATCAAAAATTAACGCTTAGGGACATTTCAGATAGAATTAGAAGATACTGGACCGAGAATAATACCCAGAGCAAGGTAAACGCGAAAGAAAGATTCGATAAAGCATTCAGGTTTCTTGAAGGCCCTCCAACTGCCAACGGCCGTCCGCATGTCGGGCATGCTCTGACACGTACAGTCAAAGACACCGTTCTCAGATATAAAAACATGAGAGGATTTTATATAGATAGAAGAACGGCTGGATGGGATTGCCATGGGTTACCTGTTGAACTTGAAGCGGAAAAACATTTTGGCTTTAAGACAAAAAAAGATATTGAGGAATTTGGAATCGAAAAATTCAATGATTATTGCAAAGACAGCATTTTCAAATACATTAATGAATGGCATGAAGTGGATGATCTTCTTGGATTTTGGATCAATCAGGATAATGCCTATGTTACGCTCAGAAAAGAATACATGGAAAGTGAGTGGTGGGCATTAAAGACCCTGTTTGAAAAAAAACTGCTCTATAAGGATTACAGGATATCACCTTACTGCCCTAGATGTGAGACCTCCCTGAGTTCTCATGAGGTTGCCCAGGGCTATGATGAAGTTAAGGATCCTTCAATTTTTGTGAAATTCAGGGTAGCTGGATTTGATAATAGGTATTTCCTGGCATGGACAACAACGCCCTGGACGCTCCCGTCAAACATGTTTCTGGCAGTAAACCCTGAAATCAAATATGTATTAATAAAATCTGACGGAGAAGAATTTATACTTGCAAGAGATAAAATTGAATCTGTTATAGTTAAAGAATATACGATGATTGGAGAAATGATAGGAGAAGAATTGGTTGGCATGAAATATGAAAGCCCTATTCCTTTCCTGGAAACCGATCAATCATGTTTATATGTTGTTAGCGGAGGCCATGTTACAGTCGAAGAAGGGACAGGAATAGTTCACACTGCACCAGCTTTTGGAGCTGATGATTTTGAGATAGGAAAACGGGAAAAGGTAAAAATATTGAATCCTGTAGGATTGAATGGTAGATTTAATGATAGCAGGCTGCCTTGGATTGGTAAATTCGTCAAGGAAGCAGACATTGAAATCATAAAATACCTAAAAGAGAGAAATTTTCTTTATAGGTCTGGGAAAACCACACATACTTATCCATTCTGCTATAGATGTGGCTCCCCTTTGTTATATTACCCTGTGGACGCATGGTTCATAGGAGTTTCCACTATCCGGTCAACTCTTGTTGAAAATAATCAGAAAATTAACTGGATACCTGAACATCTTAAGGAGGGAAGGTTTGGAAATTTTATATCAGAAGCGAAGGATTGGAATCTTTCAAGAAACAGGTTTTGGGGAAACCCATTGCCCGTATGGATTTGCAAGGAAAAACACCAGTTTTGCATGGGTTCAGTAAAAGAACTGGAGAAGTTGAGCGGGAGGAAGATAGACGATCTGCATCGTCCCTTTATTGACGCCGTGACCTTCCCTTGTCCGGAGTGCGGCAACGAGTGCAGAAGAGAGCCTTTTGTCATTGACACCTGGTTTGACTCTGGCAGTGCTCCATTTTCGGCCCTGCATTATCCATTCGAAAATTCGGGCTCAATTCCGGTTCCCGTTGATTTTATCACTGAAGGTATAGATCAGACAAGAGGATGGTTTTATGCTCTCCACGTTATTTCATCGCTGCTCTTCGAAAGGAATGCTTATAATAATGCATTTGTCGTAGAATTCATATTGGATTCAGAAGGCAGAAAAATGAGCAAAAGCAAGGGAAATTCTGTTTTTGCGCTTGATCTCATTAATCAGTATGGCCCTGATTCTTCCAGGTTATTTTTCTTCAATGGTCCACCATGGAAACCAAGACCACTTAGCCCCAAGATTGTACAGGAAATCTCCACAAAAACACTGGGAACACTGGTAAATCTTTATTCTTTTTTTGCCTCTAATGCAAATCTGGATAATTTCAGGTATACCGGAACTGATAGAGTGACGGAGAGAATTGATAAATGGTTAATATCCGTAGTAAATACCAACGGACTTGAATACGTAAAAAGCATGGATAACTACGATATTCACGAGGCGCTTAGAACGGTGATGAATCTTATCGATCTAACATCAAATTTTTATCTTAGATTATCAAGAAGGAAATTCTGGGATGAGGAGGAAAAGCCAGGATCAAAGGAAAGTGCATATTCAGCATTGTTTTATTCCATAACTGAAATCACAAAGATGCTGGCCCCTCTTGCCCCATTCACGTCTGACTATATCTACATGGGATTGCATCCATCTGAAGAAAGTGTGCATTTTCAGCAGATAACCGAATACAAATCAGAATTTTCTAACTCCAAACTTGAAAGCGAAATGGCCATCGCTATGGAGTTATTGGAATTATCCAGAAGAGCCCGGCAAAACGCCAATATCAAGGGAAGGAAGCCGTTGAAGGAAATACTGATTTTTTCAACGAAGAGAGTGGAAGAATATTTCATTGATCCAATAAGGGAGGAACTCAACGCTCATTCGATCAAATTCATAACTGAAGAAATGAGACCAGTTAAACTCTCAGCAACGGTAAACAAACAAATATGTGCACCTATCTTGAAAGATATGGTTCTTGAATTTGAATCGTATGTTACCAATCCAAGCAACCTGCATACGATTCTTACAGAGAATGAGCAGCATAAATTTAAGGATTTTACACTTCCTGCGAATTCTATTAATATTGTAGAAACCGTAGATGAAATTTATATCCATGAAACAAGCGAAAAGTTGGGATTAGAGGTTTTTCTGAATAGAGAAATCAGCAGAGAATTAGAATTGGAGGGACTTTCCAGGGAATTGATAAGAAGGATTCAGGTTATGAGAAAGGAGCTTTCTCTCGAGTATACTGATAAAATCAAGGTTTCAATTAAGGGGGATCAGGATATTGAAATGGCTATCAAAGAACATCTACTCAAGATACTGTCGGATGTTCAGGGAGAAAGCATAGAATTTGTTGACTTGACTGATGCCAGAAATTGGGACATTGATGGTAAAAACATTACCATCAAGATCTCAAAGATTGGGTGACTTCCTCCCACCTCTAAAGAAGATGGGCTTCCTGCTTCACAGACCATACTCGATCCCAATTCCACCCCAGGAGTTGCCCCCTGCCTCTGGGTAGGTTGGTTACGGAG
>JAJZXT010000070.1 GCA_021806355.1 Thermoplasmata archaeon | reverse complement strand
AATGAGAACAACAACCAAGGCAAAGGCAAATGTTTGAAATGCGATTGGATTTTTTGGGTTCCCACTTGAGATAAGAAAGGCCGTGACCTGAGTCCTGTTGAGTGATAAAATGAGATAGGAAAAAAAACCTGTAAATACACCCCAGAACCCTCCGGATATTATACCCGCCCTGAGCAGGTTTCTCTCTATGGCCATTGAAACAAAAGCCCTTAATTGCACTTATAATTTGCTTCAGTGCAAAATTCAGCAACATTTACAATTAAGGGACACATTATCAATTATGTATACTGGCAAGGGAGACAAAGGAGAAACTGATACCGGTACAGGCGAACGTGTTAACAAAGGCTCTATGATTATTGATCTGGAAGGCGATCTTGATGAACTCAATTCGTTTGTCGGCTATGCAAGAGCCATATCAAAGTGGGAAGACATTAAATCTGATCTTGAAGAGGTCCAGAGAGACTTATTCACGGTTGGAGAGCACATAACTCTTAAAGGGAGAGGAAGAACCCTTGACGAAACGAGAGTTAAATGGCTTGAGGATAAGATTGCCATATATAGCAAGGAAGTTGGCAAAGTGACACTTTTTGTTCTTCAGGGGGGTTCGCAGGAAGCTGCCACTCTGCATATAGCAAGGACTGTTTGCAGGAGAGCAGAAAGAGATGTTACAAGGATTGCGTCAGAGAGAGAGGTTGCCAAGTCGATCCAGGGATACATGAACCGGCTCTCAAGCCTCTTTTTTTATCATGCACTTGTTTCAAACCGCAGGCTTGGTGTACAGGAGGAGATATGGCCACTAAAGTATCCTTGAACCCTTATAGGATAGCAGTGACCTGTTCTCGACAGCGTACTTGAATATGGTGTTAATCATTTTTTCCCTTCTCATCGTTGACGATTCCCCGTGCCCGGGATATACCTTATATTCTTCTCCTATTGTCCATAATTTTTCGAGGCTTTCCACCATGTCTGCCTCTGAACCACCCACATCAATTCTCCCGATTCCACCAGCAAACAACGTGTCCCCTGTCAGGAGATTGTTATCAAAGGAAAAGATCGTGCTTCCCGGTGTGTGCCCCGGGTATTCAGTTCCTACCAACTCCACTTCTCCGAATGCCACTTTGGTATGCCCAATAAAGGTCTCGTCTGGTTTTGGGGCTTTAAAATCAGCCCCATGAATGATTTCACCAATTAAAGTTTCCGATTCTTTCATTATCGGCACCTCTTTGGAGCTTATTTTGAAAATTGCATCATATCGCTTTCTCAGTTCATCAACCGATATTACGTGATCGAAATGACCGTGCGTTGCAAGTATAAATTTAGGGATGAGCTTTGATTCCTCAATATACTTCATTACTAATTTGCTGTTTCCGCCGGGATCGAGAATTGCACATTCTCCCGCACTCCCAATTACATAACAGTTTGTCATGAGCTGTCCCACAGTTATTTTCTTGAGAGAAACCATTCCTGCCATGTTGGAAATATTCGCCATAAGCACATAAATGTTGGTATTTGCCGTTAAGTTTAGTTCGGCTTCGCTTGAAAAGAGTGAGGGCAGAAGCAGGTCTTGAGCTTTCCGGATTTTCCTATGCACTCAAAGTAACAATCATCGTTCTTCGCTAAAACTTAAATAAACGGCTATGATGATATACGATGCCACTGATAAATGACGAATACAGAAAGCTCTTAACCACTGAATTTCAAAAAATCTTGGTGCACGATGTGAAACTGATTGTCTTCGTCAAGGAAGGCGACGACTGCAAGTATTGCACTGAAACTGTTACCCTTTGCAATGAACTGACAGAACTTGATAAAAAAATAACATGCGAGGTAGTCATGGAAAATGATCCTCTTGTTTCGAAACATAGTATTGAGAAGTATCCAGCAATTATAGTTACAGGCAACGGGATTGAGGATAGCAGGGTAAGATATTATGGGATACCATCCGGTTATGAATTCAGTACACTCATTGAGGATATTGAGGCCGTTTCCAGAACTGATAAAGAGATTGATGAAAGCGTTCTTGCTAAAATCTCAAAGATTGATAAACCTGTAAAAATAAAGGTTTTCGTTACACCAACATGCCCATACTGCCCCAGGGCGGTTAAGATTGCACATAAATTTGCAATTGCCAATCCAAACATCATAGGGGAAATGATCGAAACCCATGAATTCCAGGAGGATGCATCAAAATTTGGTGTTTCAAGTGTACCGCATATCGTAATTAATGATGATGTCCAGTTTGTAGGGGCACTTCCTGAGGATGAATTTGCAGATCACGTTGTGGAAGCTTTCAAGAGGATAGGCGATTAACCAGGTTCTTAAGACATTGATAATTTTTCTTAAAGTTGTAATTTCTTATCCTGAAAATCTTTTCTCCTTATATCCCTGACTATTTTTAACGATTATATTGTTTTCTTTCATCAAATCAGCCTTTTTCAAGATATCATAAGGGATGGCATACCTATTGCTATTTGCCATATAATATCGCACTTGAAACCCAATGATTTTACTTGTTGATCGATCCTTTCAGGATCATTCTGATATCCCGTGAAATAATTGATGATACAAAGCATGCAAATAGATAAGATAAAATCGCTGTTTGGGCTTTGAGATAAAATTGCCCACGATAGAAGACAGAATTAAGGAGATAGAACAGGAAATAAAGAAGACCAAGTACAACAAGGCCACTGAGAGCCATATTGGTATTCTGAAAGCAAAAATGGCAAGGCTTCAATTGGAAGCCGAAAGCCATAAAAAGGCCGGAGGCGGAAGTGGTTTTTCGGTCCCAAAATCCGGAGATGCCACAGTTGCATTGGTAGGATATCCAAATGTAGGCAAAAGCAGCCTGGTTAACGCGATGACACACAGCGGTAGCGAGGTGGGTAATTTTGCCTTCACTACTCTCAGAGTTATTCCAGGAACCTTGAAATACAAGGGATGCCAGATCCAGATACTTGATCTTCCGGGAATCATCGAGAATGCGTCTGTGGGATCCGGGAGAGGAAGAGAGGTTCTGGCAATCGTCAGAAATGCCGATCTCGTCCTGTTGGTGACTGACAATGAAGCAAAGGGCATGGATAAAATTATAGAGGAATTGAGAAAGGTCGGAATAGTTCTTAACAGAAAGAGAAAGAATATTTCCATGAAAAAGGCCAATACTGGCGGCATCAGGATAAGGAAACCCAAATCGTTGAGGCTTCCTGAAGATCAGATAAAAGCCATTGCGAAGGAATTCAAGATAACAAATGCCGAACTTTATATCAGGGAAAATGTGGATTCAGATGATCTTATAGATTTTTTCAGGGGAAACGTAGTCTATCTTCCAAGCATGATTGCGGTCAACAAGATCGATCTATCTCATGATGATGAAAAGATCGATTCGCTCAGATCATTTGGAAAAATTGCCAGAGTCTCTGCATCTACAGGGAAGGGCGTTGAGGAACTGAAGGAAGAGATATATCAGTCGCTGAGCCTTGTGAGAGTATTCCTGAGAGATAAATCAGGCAAGATTGATTATGAAAGGCCCCTTGTGCTTACTGAAGGAACCACTGTCAGGGATGTTTGCAGAAACATCAGCAGGGAGATGCTGGTATCATTCAAGTATGCAATATTGAGGAGCGACAGGAGCAAGGTTAACGACATGAGAGTTGGCCTTGAATATTCCGTGGCAGATGGAGATATTATAACAATAGTCAGCAGAAACTAAAAGTCAAGAATCCTTCATGCTGTCTAAAAAGACGAAACATGAAACTTGTAACCGAGATCCCCCAGCTTCTTAAGCAGGACATCCAGATGATCTGAATCCCTGAGATTGATGCTGAATGTAATGCTTTGATATCCGGGAGGAGTGTCATGGCTCAGGTTATCCACCTCGGCGTGGAATATATTAGCCCCAGTTGAGGAGATTGTTGATGTGATAATTTGGAGAGTTCCAGGGCGGTCCGGTATTTTGCATTCTATTCTCACAAGTCCCTTGTCTTTCTCCATTGACTTATATATGATTTTTGATAAGAGCAAGAGATCTATGTTTCCGCCTGATGCTACTCCAACTGTCTTTTTGCCATTAAGATCGATTTTGCCTTCCATTATGGCAGCCAATGGCGATGCTGCCGAAGGTTCTACCAGTATCTTATGGCGCTCAAGAAGTTTAAACAGGGCATAAGCCATGGATTCATCGCTTACGGTAACCAGTTTATCAACGTATTTTTTTATCATTTGAATGTTCAGGGTTCCCGGGTTTTGAACCGCAATGCCGTCTGCGATTGTGAATCCTTTGCTGCTCACCGTATATTCTCCCCTCTTTATTGTCTCAGCAACAGAATCACAGTTTTCCGATTGAACTCCTATGACATTTATATTCTTGTTTTCTAATTTTAACACCTTGGATATACCAGATATGAGCCCACCGCCACCTACCGGAATAATGACGTTTTCCACATCAGGGTGCTTCTCAATAATTTCAAGTCCAATTGTTCCCTGTCCTGCTATTATCCAGCGATCGTTGAAACCGTCAATGAATGTTCTCCCCTCGATTTTTGAGAGTCTCTTAGCCTCTTCAAATGCTTCCGCATATGTATTTCCAAAAAGCACAACCTCAGCACCATAAGATTTGACTGCGTTGATTTTGGCACTGATCGTATATGAAGGCATGACGATCTTTGAGGAAACCTTCGCGATTCTTGACGCATAAGCCACGCCCTGTGCATGGTTACCGGCGCTGCACGCTATAACGCCATCATTCCGTTCTTTTTCAGTCAGCTTGGAAATCTTGAATAATGCACCTCTGGTCTTGAAAGATCCGGTTTTCTGAAAATTCTCAAGCTTGAAATATAAAGGTGCCCCATAGATGCTTGAAAACGTAGAAGAATATTCAATTGCAGTGGGACATATCTTGCCCCTGAGAAATTCGTGGGCTTCCCTTATGTCTTCCATTGTTGGCTCAACAAGATTGTCGTTGGACATCTATCTATATGCCTTGCCTAAATATTAATGAATTTACGTTACCGATAATTTGAATTACCTATTTCATCCTCATGGAGTTTGCACCTTCGCTTGTTAGCACCAAAGATGCATTATTGGAGACTTTGGTTCGAGAGCTTCCTGATATCTTCAGTTAGATTCCTGGACATTTCCATGAATAATCGTAGTTTCAAGTTCTCTGATTCAACAAATTTTGCATCTTTTAAGGACTTCAGGTTAATCTTCACGTTCAGGAGTACTGCCTCAATTGCCGCGCTTGACAGAAAGGCTGCTGCAGCTGCATCTGTAATTGCATTCTTATTGCCAACCTGGCATAGCCTCCTTGATAATTCCATTGTTTTATAGCAAAGCTGTGCAATCCTCCACGGAATGGCAATAGCGTGCTTCATCGTTCTCGTTATCTCATCATCCCGGAACTTCTTGGATTGTTCGTCTGTTTTTGGGAGCTTTCTTGCCTCCATCATGGAGTTGAAAGCCTTTTCATCTTCATCCATAAGACTCTCAAATTCCCCTGAATAATCTGTTGCTTTTCCGCTTAATTTTTCAATTTCAGCCTGAACATTTTCGTAGTTCTTTTTTCCGAACGTGAGCGAAGCAACCATTGAGCATAGTGAAGCCGATATAACACCAACAAAGGCACTTGCTGAACCGCCTCCAGGTGCTGGCTTTGATGATGCCAGATCTTTCATGAATGTATTGTAGTCCTTCATCTTTCCCACACCTTCTTTTCAAATATCTGGTTAGTCTTGAATCCATTAAGCCTTAGATAAAATTTTGCAGATTCTATGAGAGAATCCATTGGCGTTAACCCCACAATTTCTGATTCTGCTATTTCAAGCCCGAATCGTTGTGCCTCCAATCTTACCATTTCAAATGCCCTGTAGATTGGTGTCTTCTTGTAGTTTGTGAGATTCATTGATATCTGTACCATCTTCCTGTCTTCGAGATAAAAAGCAAGTGCTTTAACAAATGTTAGCCCTCCATCCTTGGCCCTGAGAGCTTTCGCTATCTTTTTTCCTGATTCCAGATCCTGAGTTCTCAGGTTGACATTATAAGCAATCAGGAAGTCCCTTGCCCCAATGATTGAGGCTCCAGCAGTCCCTACTTTTTGTGGTCCATATTCCGGTTTCCAGTGGTCACTGCCTATCTCGGATTTTATCTGTTCATACTGGAAGTTCTTGTTTCTTATATTTTCAAGGTTTTTTCTCCACTCCAGGTTCGCGGCCTCTCCATACATAAAAACAGGGATGTCCAGTTCTTCTGCTACTCTCTTACCCAGTTCATGTGCGAGTTCAACACATTTCTTGATATCAACACCCGATACTGGAATAAAAGGTATTACGTCAGCAGCCCCAAACCGCGGGTGCTCTCCCTTGTGGTTGTCTAGATTGATTAATTGAGAAGCTGCTTTGATGCCGCGGAATGCTGCTTCTACCACAATTTCTTCACTTCCCACAAACGATATGACACTTCTGTTATGGTTGGCATCATTCTCCTGATCCAGAAGCTTAATGCCGTTTACGGAAGTTATAGCTTCCACGATCTTTGATATTATTTCTATGTTATTTCCTTCGCTGAAATTAGGAACGCATTCAACAAGTCCCATTATAGCATATATTCTTCAAAGATAAAGCCCTAACTCTATGACGTTTCAAAAAAAGTTATAATTTGACAATTATTGTTTAACTTTTCTTTGGTTTTATCCAGACTGCGAAATGTTTAAAATCTTATTATTACCAGGTTAGATCATAAAGTATGAACGAGTAATATATCAAACTAGATAGAGTAAAAGTAAAAAATTAAATAATCTCAATGACTAAACATGTTTACCGAGATTAGTGGTGAAAAATTTGATTAAAACTATGATTAAAAGAGACGGCAAGGAGGTTATATTTCAGCCGGATAAAATTACAAGGGCAATTTACAAGGCTATGCTATCAGTAAAGATAGGAAGCATGAAGGACGCAGAATTACTTACACAAAAAGTTGTAGCTTCGCTGTCCAATGATTTTACAAAGCCAACCGTTGAGCAGGTTCAGGACAGGGTAGAAACTATTCTCATGGGCACTGAAATAGACGGGAGAAAATTCAATGAGGTTGCCAAGTCGTACATACTCTACAGGGAAAGAAGGAGGACAATAAGACTTGAAAAGGAAAGAATGGGTGTAAGAGATGACCTTAAACTTTCCCTGAACGCCATAAAGGTTCTTGAATCACGTTATCTCCTGAAGGATCAGGAAGGAAAAATAATAGAAACCCCTGGACAGATGTTCAGGAGAGTTGCAGAGCATGTTGGAATAATAGATGCGATCTATGACTTTGTCTCATACCAAAAAGATGGCGTTCTAAAGGAAGGCGCTTCAAAGATCTCTTCACTGTCGCATACGCAGCTGGAGATTCTCAGGATGGCTTATCCAAAGGTTGCTAAGGAAAAACATCTGGAAGCTTCTTTCGATGAATTCCTTAATTTTATATATACAAAGGGTACAATTGCTGAAAAAACCATAAATGAATTTGACGAAATGATGACCAGCCTCGATTATATTCCGAATTCCCCTACGCTAATGAATGCGGGGGCACCTTTGGGACAACTTTCTGCATGCTTTGTCCTTCCGGTCGGCGATAGCATTCCTGAGATCTTTGAGGCCGTTAAGCAAACTGCTGAAATACATAAGTCAGGAGGAGGAACCGGTTTCTCATTTTCAAGATTGAGATGCAAGGATGATATTGTTGGGTCAACAAAGGGAGTTGCATCTGGGCCAGTATCTTTCATGAAGATATTCGATACCACTACTGAAGTCATAAAGCAGGGTGGAAAGAGAAGAGGGGCAAATATGGGAATCCTCAGGTACGACCATCCAGACATTATGGATTTTATAATGAGCAAAGACTCCGAAAATTCACAATTGAGGAACTTCAATATTTCTGTTGGGTTTGATGATGTCTTTTTTGAGAAGCTTGACAAGGACGAATATATAGAGCTCAAGAATCCCCACAGCGGAAAGGTGGTCCGGAGAATCAAGGCATCTGCATTGTGGGATGCGGTTGTCGGCCAGGCTTGGAAAACTGCTGACCCTGGATTGATTTTCCTTGATGAGATTAACAAGAAGAATACCGTGAAACACCTTGGAGATATAGAGGCTACAAACCCATGCATAACTGGTGATACACACGTCTTTACTGCAAATGGAATTATGAAGGTAGCAGACCTTTACAGGAGCGGGAATCCGGTCGATGTTGTAACAGACAATAGGGTTTCCTCAAAGAAACTACAACATGCCTCCAACATGTTTATGACTGGCGTTAAACCTGTGATAAAGCTCAGGACAAAGGAAGGTTTCAGTATAAGGCTCACGAAAGATCATCTTGTATTCAGCAATGAGAGAGGATGGATAAAATCAGATGAATTGATGATAGGAGAAAAAATACGAATCCTTAACGGTGGAGGAGGGTTTGGAAAAGAAGGCAGGCTTGAAGAGGGAAGAGAACTGGGATGGCTCGTTGGTGATGGACTAATCAACAAAGGATCTGGAAACAAGAGGGCAGGTCTTTCCTTCTACGACAGTGACCAACCGCTTGCACAGGATTTCGCTGGATCCCCCAACGACATTATTAGACCTGCTTTGAATAACAGGGAATATAAATTTTCAGTCGCAGAAACAGAAAGCAGGTGCTTGACTTCAGTTTCGTCTGGTAGACTTGGAAAATATGCCGTTCAGGTTGGCCTTGAAGAGAACATGCTTATGGTTCCTGATAGAGTAATGGCGGGAAGCGAGGAAATGCAAAAGGGATTCCTGCAAGCACTTTTTGAGGCAGATGGAACAGTTTCAAGCACTTCCCGGTCAGGGCATAGTGTAAGACTCGCTTCAACAAGCGAAGAACTTCTTGAGGAAGTGCAGTTGCTACTGCTTAACTTTGGAGTTTACAGCAGGATATACAAGAATAGAAAACCTGCTAAACTATCCCTGATGCCAGATTCTGACAGAAACCTTGCAATGTACCAAAGCAAGCCATATCATGACCTAGTTATATCGGGAAGAAGTGTTATCACATACGCGGAAAAAATTGGATTCCTGTCAGAACACAAGGCAGGGAAGTTGAATAAAATTGTTGAGAGCTACACCCGCGACCCATGCAAGGAGAATTGGAATGCCACCGTTGAGTCCAAAGAGGATGATGGCTTTGAAGAGGTATTTGACTTAATAGAACCCAATAGCCATTCATTTGTGGCAAATGGCATCGTAATTCATAATTGTGGAGAACAGCCCTTAATGCCATACGAATCGTGCAATCTTGGATCCATAAATCTGGCTAAATTTGTATCTGAAGGAAAGATCGATTTTGAAAGGTTGCGGAGGGTTATCAGTTTATCAGTCCGGTTTTTGGATAATGTTGTTGATGCTAACAATTTCCCCGTTGAGAAAATAGAGGCTATGACAAGAATGACCAGAAAGATAGGCCTTGGTTACATGGGCTTTGCCGATATGCTCATAAAACTGAAGATCGCATATAACAGCGGAGAAGCACTGGATACTGGTGAAAGAGTCATGGAATTCCTCCAGAATAAATCCCATATTGAATCCGAAAAACTGGCTGAAGAGAGAGGTGTTTTTCCTGGATGGTCTGGATCTTACTGGGATGAAATAGGCAAGCAAATGAGAAATTCCACCACAACAACAATTGCCCCAACTGGTACGATATCAATAATTGCAAATTGCTCTTCTTCAATAGAACCAATATTTGCAATCGCGTTTATGAGGCATGTTTTGAATGGACAGGAACTGATTGAAATGAATCCCCTGTTCGAGGAGACGCTTCATGACTATGATCTCTACACAAAGGAGTTGATGGAACAGGTTGCCAGGAGTGGAAATCTTAAGGCCACATCTTTGCCTGAGGAGATAAAAAGGATTTTTGTCACTGCCCAGGAAATAGATCCAGAGTGGCATGTCCTTATGCAGGCAACATTCCAGAGATTCTGTGATTCGGGAGTGTCCAAGACCATCAACCTGCCATCCACAGCTACTCAGGAAGACATTGCTAAGGCATATCGTATGGCAAAGGACCTCCATTGTAAAGGAATAACTGTCTACAGGGATCACAGCAAGAGCGAGCAGGTTCTATACATAGGTTCCGGAGAGGCAACGCCTGAGGAAAAAAAACCGGTTTCCCTTGAAACCCTTCCCTCTGAAGACATTCTCCCTGAAGAGTTTATAAAACTGGAGGCAACTTTTGATCCGGCATGCCCTGATGGAAAGTGCGATCTTTAGATGGGAAACGATGAAATAAGGGAAGAAGGGATCTCAAGAATCCTTCTTTCAAAATCCCAGGAATTTTATGGAAAAGACACTCTCAAGTATCTTTTGTGCTATTCGCTTGCCAGGGATAACAGATTCCTTGAATCTGCCGTGTTTCTGAACACAAAGACTGTAGATTCTTTTGTTCTGGCCCTTTATCAGGAAATTTTGAGCTTATATCCCGATGCCAAAGAAAATATCAGAGCGTTTGAAAATTCATTTTATAGCGAAGTTTTTGTGGAAGTAAGAAAAATAGCTATAAATTTGCTCAGTAAAATAAATTAACTCTCTTAATATATCTAATTGAATAGGTGACGTTAGAAGAATTAGTAGATAAGGAAATAGCCGTGGTGATGAACAACCTCGGTGAAAGAAAAATTGGCATAATGGATAGCTTCAGCGATAACGGGATTGTTCTTTTAAGAGAAGGTGAAAAGTGCTTCATCCCATGGAGATCCATAATGGATTTGCATTTGAGGAAAGAAGGAGAGGTTGAATCCGTGCATCAAGCAACACGGGGTCATGAAGATCGGCAGAGTTTCGCAGGAAGCATATTTTTTATGATCTCCCTCAGCGTCATGTCTGCTCTCGCCGCATTCATCTTATATGCAAGTTTCATAAACTCTCCTAATCTTGGATTTCCGAGAACCGTTGCTTCCGCGATTGGCGGACCGTTTATAATTATAGGATTTTTTGGGACATTTACTGCTTTTTTAATGGGAAAAATGAAAATCGCCTTATTCATGGTGATCCTTATATTTACGGGCGTTTTGCTATATTTGATATATTTTGGATTCTTGTGACTTTCTCCCACGTCTAAAGAACATGGGCTTCCTGCTTCACAGACCATACTCGATCCCAATTCCACCCCAGGAGTTACCCCCTGCCTCTGGGTAGGTTGGTTACGGAGGTATCGATTTCCACAGGCGTAACTTCCACACAGTCCATGTGTAGGCCGCCTTGGTTATTGGCAGCAAACATATGTTTCATGCATCTATTTGAACGTTTAGTTCGCTTTCATCCCACACCTGAAGGAGTGGGTATTCCCGCTCATGATGTGCTGTGTTGAACAAATATTTAACTCCCTTGTAGTTTTTCTACATCCTCCTTTGAAGGGACAACTTCCCACGAAAGGATTGATGCTCCATTGTCTGTGAGATATTTCTTCACAGTTTCAGCATCGTCACCCCTGACCATGATCAGTCCCTTTGAATATCTCACGTAAGGCAACCGGTCAAGGAACCCTGGCACTCTCGATCTGTATCTGCCGTAATGCGAGTGGTTTTCATAGCCGTATAGTTTTCTGAAGAACCTGGACACCTCTCCAATCTTTCTGTTGCTGTATGAGAATGAGAGTGCAATCAGGACTGCATTATCCATGATTGAGAAATATGAAATGGAATATAAATATATGATTGCTGTATATAGCAGTCAATATGTCAAGATGGGGGAAGCCTTACAAGGACAAAAGAAACTGGAAAGAATACAACGAGGAACTCGTAATAAGAGGGAAATTCCTCTTCGATCTGGATTTCGTGGATCAGTGGGACTCCGAACTGAAGAAAATGAATCTTGGGAAGAGGGGATCACCATACCGCTTCCCCGTTTCATTCATGCAGTTAATGATGATCTGGCATCAGTACCTGGACTATCGTGGCCTTGAAGGATTGGCAAGATCACTTGTGGATCTTGGACTAATACCGAAATATGGCGATTACACCACAATCTGGTACCGCATACATGATAAGATGCCTGAACTGGACATTTCAGGCATGCAGTATGCAGAACTCGGCACCGATGGTACAGGATTGAAGACGAACAATGCAGGGTCATACCGGATAATGAAATATGGTGATCCAGATGCAAGGAAAAGAAAGCATCTTGTTGTGATCATAACAGCAGACGTGAGGACGAAAAAGATCATAGGAATTGAGTCACACATCGAGGGTACCGGTCCATCTGAACCTGAAACTGCATCCAAACACATAACTGATGCAGTGATGAAGGGAGTGAGAGTGAAGGAATTCTATGGCGACGGTGCATTCGATGTCAACGATCTCTTCAATGCATTGAATCGCATGAAAACAAAACCAGTGATAAAGATCA
>JAJZXT010000200.1 GCA_021806355.1 Thermoplasmata archaeon | reverse complement strand
TATCTTTCAGCAAAGAATCTTTCGATTGTCTCGGATTGGTGCCATTTGCCCATTCAATATCTTTCTGTTTAGAGAGCCATTCCTCTGCTTTTCCGCTGGGGCTTTTAAGCAGTATATCGCGTATCTTGGGATTCATTGAACTTCACCCTGGTGAGATATGGAACATATGGTAGGGCTGGTGAAGAACGCATAGGGGTGAACAAGCTTGCTCAAGGGTAGATAGGCGAGCAGGGTGAGTGTCAGAAGAAAGTGCACAATGAAAATTGGGGCATATGGCACCGCGATTGGTGCAAATGAAAAGAGCGACAAAATGAAAGGACTGACCTGTGCATAAGCAAAATCAGCGGGGAGAATGAAACGCATAAGGATTCCAGTTATTCCGATTCCTACAATCAGCAGTATAGAAAAGTAGTCTGAGGCATTGCTTATCTTTCTAAGGTAAGGATTCAGAACCCTTCTCCCCACCAACATAAGACCAGACCCAACCATAACGAATGCAAGCGTGGTTCCAAGATATGCTCCTATGGCTTCCATTGTAATTTCCGATACTCCAGCTGCAGCAAAATATGGCATGAGAATCAGGTCAGAGTGCGCCAATATTATGATCCACAGACTCCAGTGAAATGCGAGCCCAGTGTATCTGACGAATGGATCATCCTTTGCACTACTGAAAAGAAGCATTCTGGACAGCATGTTTTTGACCGCTTGAAGACGGGTATTCTGTCCGGGGTAAGTGAAGAGGTTTGGATACCCAAGGTAGGTGTTTGTAGGACCTTTCTTCTTGAATATCCACCTCAATACCACGATAAAGCTACCAAGAAACATGATGCCCACTGCCAAATAAGCAAAGGTCACAACGGCAATAGTAAAAATAGTCAAAATAGTCAAAGTATTCCACCATCCTTCAAGGGTTATCTGCCACTTCCTTCCCTTATGGTCATGATTCCTCTGAGGTCCAGGTACTCCATGCTCTGCTGGAAGAATGGCAAACCAGTCTTCATGAAGAATTTCTCCCAACCTATCCTATCGATCCAGTCAGATATGCGTTCCCCTTTCTTTGCATCTGCCTTCCATGTTTCAACAATCTTGCGAACAACTGCGACCGTCTTCTCATAGTGGGGAGGTTCGTTTGGCATGAACGGCACCACAATCCTTCCAAGCGTTGTCCCATACCTCGAAGCAGAGGCTTTTCCGCCTATAGCAATCGCATGACCGTCGGTCTTCTCAGGTGTCTGGAATATTATACCGGCGCATGCGCTTAAGCACAGCCCGCATCCGATGCATAGGTTTGCTCGGATCTCCAGTGTTCTGGATCCGTCTGGCAAGGGTTTCAGCTGTATAGCGCCAACCGGGCAGGAAAATGCCGTTCCCTGCATATCGCAGGTTTTAGCTGCATCAGTCACTACTGGAACCTCCGTATGGATGCCACTGATTGAGATGTCGGTGAGGAAACTCCCTCCGCAAGAACTTGGGCATCCGGAGACCGATATTGCAAGCTTGGAGGGTAGCTCCTCCTTATCGAAGTAATCATGAAGATCATTGGCAAGACTCTGTAAGATGGATGGCGCATCAGTTGCCGCAAGTGCACAATGGAAGTAGCCTGCACAGCTGGTCATATTCCAGATATGCCCTTCCCACCCGCCGACAGGAAAGCCAAGTGCATTCAGTTCATTCGTGAGTGTTTGGGCATCTTCCAGATCCTTGGTTATGAACTCCATGTTGAGAGCCTGTGTGAATCTCATGGAACCCCCAGCATACTTCCTCGCAAGCTCCGATATCTTTCTCATCGTTTCAGTACTGTATCTGCCGTTTGGAGTGGAACCCGCTTTTACGCTATAGACTTTTCTTCCTTCTGAATCCACATGCTCAATGATACCCGATCTGACGACGGTGTGGTTGATCCACTTGCCTATGGAACCCTTCAGGTAGTCGGGAATAAAATTGGAATATGGCCTTGGAGGACCCTCAATTGCTGTCACTGTGGCTCACCTCTTACAATCCTCTCTGGTATCTGCTTCCTGTCTTCCTCATTCACGGCGTAAAATATGTTCGTTCTGAGATCCTTAACATTCATGGCACCAGCTTTCATGCCCATCAGATCCAGGAAGCCTTTCATTCCAATTCTGAAAATCAGGTCTCCCATTCTTTCCTTCCTCGCCGCATGGTCACTGAAGACCTCCACAATCTTCCCTATAAGATTCATTGCCTCATCCATGGTGTTGACCCTCGTCAGAAGTTTACCGGTTAAGGGGCCCTTCTTTCCCCTGAGTTTGCCACCAACATATATAAGGAACCTCTTCTCCTTTCCGGGAGAAATTGCGCCTTCACCCTTTCTGAGGCATCCCATGCACTGGATGCAATCTTCTCCTTTTATTTTGATACCCTCTTCTGAAGCAGAAATAGCAAGAGTTGGACAGGATTGTATTATATCATCAATCTTCTTGCTTCCAAGCTTCTTTATCATCTGTTCATTGACAATTGGTGCCCCTTCCCAGGAACCCACGATCCCAAGATCTGCTTTTTGTGTGCTTCTGGCACAATCAAGTGGGCAACCTGATATCTTCAATTTCACCTTGTGCGGGAAGGTGGGGTATTTCGCGTAGTCGTTAAACCTGTCATAGAAGCTATCTCTGGCTTGCATCGTGTCAAGATTGGCATACTCGCACAGTGCAGCGCCGACACAGTTTGTCACGTTTCTGAAAGCATCTCCTGTTGACCCCATTTCGAATCCGGCATCCCTGAATTCCACTGCGAAATCCCTGACCCTTTCCTTTGGGATCCCTGGTATTTCTATATTGTGACCGGTGCTCAAGGCGTGCAACATTCCCACTCCATACTTATCTGCAAAGTCGCAGAACCCATCCATCATATCAGATGTCATGAAATTGCCAGATGGTATCAGGACCCTCACAACATTTGCACTCTCACCGATGTCTGGCCTGCTGGTAACCCTCATAAGGATGCCTGTAGGCACCCCTGGAACTGACACATACCCTCCTGTGGTGAACAGATCCCTCTTGAGATAGAGAGAGGCACCGTAAAGGTCCACAAGATATCTGGTCTTCTTTGCTTCTCTTATGAAATTTGGCCAAGGTCCCTTCTCTATCTCGCTAACGATTTCCCTTCCCTTCCTGACTTCCTCCAAGACTTCTGTCATGCTTTCACCTTCAAATACTGATCAAGTGCGTAACCTGTTCCAACGGCGTAACCATTCTTCCTGCAGTAATCTGTAAAATAACTCCTTTGATTTTCGTCTAAAACTACTCGAATCACCGGAATTTCACTTTCCTTTGCCTCGATTTTTTCGCATTTTCCAATTGTATTCACGCAATTCGGGCAAACCTGATCTCTGGTTGTGAGATATTTCAATCTCTTTGCACGAACTATGTTATTAACTTCCTCATCCGCCATGATATCGATTGAATATCCGCAAATCGGACAAACAAGATATATCATTCTTACACGCATCCTGTTGGTTTTGGTGCTCCTGCAAGCCTGCACGCACCCTTGGCCGGTCCCGTCGGAAACAATTGATATATCTTTTTCAGATCATTTCCCGTGTTTTTGACAACCATCCTGATTGGGGGGCAGCTGCCGAATTCCATATAGTATTTTCTAAGGTAATCTATGATTTTCCAATGCTCAGGAGTGAGCTCTGCCACTGACTCATCGCCCGCTATCGCTAATGCAAATTCAGGACACCATTCTCCCGGGTTGACAAGGAAACCGTCCTCGTCTATTTCAATTTCCTTTTCCCTTCCTTCAGCGGTCTTAAGTTTTATAAATCTCTTGTTTTCCGATGAATCCATTATCTACTCACCCTTAATTCTTTATGAAAAAGATGGTCATAAACGAACTACCGTATCTGTAAGGGAAAAATTGCTTCCTTTCAAGTTGTTCCATAACCGAGTGCGAGCTTCGTTAATTCTTGTTGTGATCCGCTTAAGATCTATTTATTCGACCATTAATTCAAGTTTAGGACACAGAATGCCACATAATCAGGATCATATCTCGTCATAGATGCAAAAACTCGACGGGTGGGGAAATGATAATAGCCATAGCTCCAGAACACAGACGCCGCCGCACTAATGGTACATTTTAGACGGTGGAGAGTTAGCCTATGCCAACTACGTTTTCTGCAGGACGATGCTTCTCAATCACGCCATTTTTTTACTTTTTCGCTGAATTCACCCTTTATTTACTGCTCCGAAAGGCAAAATACATTTCAATTCGTGAAATAGATCATAAAAAGAAAATAAATTAACAAGAAATATATTCAGTAATGTGAAGAATTTAAGCGGGCACATTTATTTTGACGATTCGTTTAATTGGAAAAGCCTCGAAAAAGTCTTTCCATTAATATTTGACGAAATAGCCGAAAAAGGGAAGCAAACTCAGGAAGAAATACAACATGATCAGGTCAGGCTTGAACTCAACATGAGGGAAATTCGGGAAGGAAAGAAACCGCTTGGATACAACTCTGAAAATTCCAGACTGAAACTTATTTTTCCCATTGATAAGAAAGAGATGATTATAATCAGAAACTATCCTTCCGAAGATATTGCAGAAATCACTGAAAAAATCGCAAAGATCCTAAAGTCCAAGAAAATTAAATTCAAAACTGATTTAGATAAGACCGTGCTTTCTGAAATAATAAAAAAGAGAAAATAACTCAAGAATTTTAATATGCTTTGAAAACTGATAAATAATATCCGGTAATGCTCAACGATGACGGAGGTAATGACACTCCTGAGATTCCTTGAGATAGTAGCCGGAGGCGTCATTGCCGGGATTATTGGATCTGTGACTGGATTGGGAGGAGGATCGGTTCTTGTCCCCATTCTTACGCTGTTTTACGGCGTGCCCATAATTTTTGCAACAGGTGCCAGTTTAATTTCAACCATTGCGACGTCAGCAGGATCAGCAGGAACATACACCAAGAAGAAGATTGCAAACGTTAAGATAGGTGTGGGCTTGGAAGTGGCAACAACTTTGGGTGCTATCGTAGGTTCATTACTGGTAACTGTTGTTTATAAATACGCCCTTGAATGGGTTCTTTACCTCCTCTTTGGCATTGTCATACTAACTTCCATCGTCCCTACTATAAACAGGGGGAAATATGAAGGAACACGAGTGGTGAAACCTGATTTTACCAGCAGAATTTTCCAGCTTCACGGAAAATATTACGATCAGAAGCAGAAGAAAACTATTGAATATATAGGAATTAGATGGTGGCTCGGAGAGATAATCATGTTCTTTGCAGGAATGCTCTCCGGATTACTGGGAATAGGGAGCGGCGCATTGAAGGTGCTTGGAATGGATTGGGCTATGAACCTGCCGATGAAAGTTACCACAACGACAAGCAACTTCATGATAGGCATAACTGCAGCGACGAGCAGTTCAATCTACTGGTATAACGGATTTATCCAATTTTACCTGGCAGCGGCAACAGCTATAGGGGTTCTCATTGGAGCCATAATTGGATCAAAGATCCTCCTCAGGATTTCCAACAAGGATGTGAGATGGGTATTCTTTGCAATATTGAGTTACCTTGGAGTGGAGATGGCACTTGAAGGGCTAAAAAAAGGAACGTTCATAAATATCCCAGGTACCGAAAGATTCTACATCGCCTTGACTATATCTGCCATATTGATTCTGTCCCTTTATGTTATTTTTAGGATTGGTGAAAGAAATGGACAAAAACAATGAAGATTTGACAAGGGTAATAAGCATAACGCTCAGGGCAGCAGTGATCATCAGCATGTTTTTCATAGTTGCCGGAGCTGCCCTGATTATGATCAAAGGCGGAGGTGATGGACATACCATATCTGAAATTAGCAGTTACAATTACAATTCGAACACCACATTGAGATCTAATCTCGTTCCATTATCAAATCTCCCCGCCGGTATATTTCACCTTGACGGTATTTATTTCATCGCCCTTGGGCTCTGGGTACTCATATTCACTCCGGTTATTGTTCTAATCAGTGCAGTTGTAGATTTCGTGGTAAGCAAGAATTACCTCTATGTCCTGCTTTCTGCAATTGTTCTGACTAATCTGGTTGTTGCGATATTTTATATAGGGCCATACCTGCATTTAACATCATGAAAGTCAAAATAAAATTAGAATTCTTCCCTTTCGAGAAATCGGGGGATGTTTTTTTCTACTACAAAAATATTATAAGATTTGCTAAAATTACAGTGTGAAAGTCTATGCTCAAGTTTGAAAGGGTTAAGATAAAATCAGAGGACCCCGATGAAAGAGTCAAGACTTTCGATGTTGAACCGATTATAGGATATTCTGATAACGAGGCTTATGCTGAGGGATCAAGGTGCATAGGCTGCAATATATGTACTCAGGCTTGCCCTGCCTCACTTGATATTGGCGGATATGTGAACAGTACAGCCGTTCATGATCCGGGTCAAACGGTGAGGATCGTCTTTGAGAATCTTCCGTTTCCAGCCATAATAGGAAGGGTCTGCACGCATTTGTGCGAGGACATTTGTGTACTCTATGATACCGGTGGGCCAATTGCCATCAGGCACATCAAGAGATACGCGGCAGATAAGTTTGAGAATTACGGCGACGTTCTCCAGCTCCCAAAGAAGAGATTCATAGGAAAACACGTTGCGATTATAGGAGGAGGGCCGTCTGGACTAAGTGCTGCTTATTACCTTTCAATTCAGGGAGTCAAGGTTACCCTTTATGAAGAACTTCCCGTTCTTGGAGGTTTCATGAGGGTCGGCATTCCAAAGTACAGGCTCCCACACGATGTCATAGAGAAGGAAACAGGTTTTATAGTATCCCAGGGTGTGGATGTTTATCTTAACACAAAGATTGGAAAAGATATTGAATTTGAAGAAATAATGAATTCACATGATGCTGTTTATTTAGGCATAGGTAACCACAAGCCAAGGATGACCGGTACTCCTGGCAGCGATGCAACAAATATAATGCACGCAACAGAATTTTTAAAACGAACGGCGCTTGAAGAGGAAGTGAATGTTGGGAAAAATGTAGTGGTGATTGGCGGTGGATTTACTGCTAACGATGCATCCAGAACGTCGATCAGGCTTGGTGCAGAAAATGTTTATATAATGTATAGAAGAAGGGACGTTGACCGGCCGGGGTATCCCTCCATGAATGCTGATGAAGAGATGGAAGAGACAATGGAGGAGAAGGTAACCTATATGTGGGAAGTCACGCCCTTTGAGTATTCAAAAGTCGGTGACCGGATTACCGAAGTTAAATACTGGCAGAATGAGATGGTTCCTGAAGGGAGAGGACGGGCCAAACCAGTGCCAAAGAAAGATAAAATTTTGAGCAAGGAAGTTGATTTTGTTATTGAGGCCACAGGGCAGGAATCAGATTATTCATTTCTCGGCGAAAAATACATGAGGATGCTGAAACTCACGCCACAGGGGCAGACCATAACTGATCCCAATGGAATGACTTCTATTCCGGGAGTTTTCTCGGGAGGAGATTCCACAAATATTTCCAGGGACTTGATATCAGCGGTCAGGGATGCAGATACTGCGGTTTTGGGAATATTGCGTTACCTGAATGTGATGGATCAGGTGAATGAAGAGGTTCTGCCATTCCTTGACAGATGGAAAAAATTCTCACCAACATATGCCAAAGCCATATACGCCGAAAGGCAAAAGTGAACTTTTTTGAGCTAATTAAGAGTTCTGTGCGTTTGGAAATAGTATTTATTCTCTTCCATAACAAATAATTCACAGGCAAATACTCTGCCATTTTCGAATGAATCTGAGATTGTTTTTAATGCTGCAGCCTGTGCATTAGTCCGCAACAACAGAATAAGGTAGTTCTCAAAAACAATAAAGTAATGTTGACGCCGAGAGGGAGATTCGAACTCCCGATCCACAAAGGGAACCAGATCTCAAGTCTGGCGCCGTACCGCTGGGCCACCTCGGCAATTCAAGAGCTTATCTTCTTAGCCTGTTGTTGGATCTTATAGATGGCCTGCTCTTTGCAGATCCTTTTCTGCCAGTTCTTAAACCTCTTGATTTGTATCCTGCGGAAGTCAAGCCTCTATACACTCTGCCAGTGTTTTGAGGTTCAGCGATCCAAGAAATCTTCTTGTCGTTGTATATTTCCGGAACATTCTTGTCTACAAGTATTGCCTCATAATATTTGTAATACCCGTCCTCTCCAACATAGTAAGAATTCAGGACTTCCATATTGGGATATTTATCAGCGATTCTTTCCTCAGCTATCCACTGAAGACTTTTCTTTCTCGTCAATTTGTTATATGCCATTCTTCTGGGCCTTCTTCCTCCCATAATCTTCGGGCGGTTGCTTCCTCCTCTCCTGACTCTTGCCCTTACTATAACATAGCCTCTCTTTGATTTGTAACCGAGATTTCTGGCCCTATCCAGTCTTGTGGGATATTCCATCCTCTCCATTGCGGGACCGTTTCTCCAACCTACCATTCTCTGCTTGTGAACGTTATAAATCTCCGATTCCTTAAGTGATTTCCATGCTTCTTTTACTACGTCGTATGAACCTGATACTCTATCCATCTCTTTCTACCCTGTTAGAATATCCCGCATATTATTAAGTGTAATAAATACCTTTACACGGTTGAGGATCATTTATTTTACATGAAATAATGTGTGGTTATTGAAGGGCTCAATAACGAGGAAAAGGTACATTCTGGTTTTCTATGGCGATAATATAGAAGCGCTTTTGAAGATGGAAAACTCGCTGATAAGGCTGTTCAACATAAAGAAAAAATTCAAAGCAGATGGATTTTATATATTTCTTACTGACCAGTTCAAGAAACAAAAGATTTGTTCATTCATAAACCTCAATTGTGAGGGGATCACTATTGAAACGGTGAGCGGAACCATAAAAAAATGCAAAGAGAAGATAAAGAATAAAAGAAATCAGATCGAGATTGCATGAAGGGCACAATTTCCCAGATAGCACTTAAGGCAAAGTCTTATCGAAATAATAATTACCCTAAGATCTCCATTTCCTTCTCGTCAAGGCCAAGGGCGTTCATGAGTTCGGCCCTGTTTTCTTTGGATGTTGAGGCGATTGCTGAGTAGAACCACAGTAACTTTGAAACCTGCCCCGATGATGAATGCGTGAGCAATCCTATTTTTCTTAGAGTATTCTTTCTCATGACCCTTGAGCCTTTTGATCTCGACATCCTCATGATCATCGAAGGAAATTCATATTTCACGAATTTTTTATTTACGTTTGAGATGCCGTTAAAGACTCCTGCGGAAATATCTTCTGCGTAGGTTCTATAGCGAAAGTGCTGTTTTTTCATAACCCTTCCCATGAATATATCTCCATCTGACAATATCCGGAATGCGTTCATCAAATCCACAGGATCTTCAGCCTCCTTTGGTAAATTCTTGTCTATCCACAAGATAAGATCAGATGTGTCGAAGTCCTTATCCTTAAGCTTGTTCAGTATGGTTTCATAATTTCTACCCCTGAATATCTCCTTCATGATTTCAAAGATAGAATTTGTAGAATCCCTCATTCCCTCGGCCAGATTTTCATCCATTGAACTGTTACTGTTTATTGATATTGATTGAACATCATTTATTATGCCCCTGATATCAGGAAAATTCCTTTCCAGAATTGTGCTCACATCACTCTGCGAAATCCTGAAACCATTTTCTTCCACAATCTTCATAATGTTGGATCTTAATTTCCTGACGTTCTCGTTGTAATCAATATCCCTCTTCCTGTTGTAAAGTTTGAATTCTATTGTCAGGGAAAGGTTTATGATTTCCGACCCGCTGGATTTCCTTCTGAATCCATAGTAATCATTCATAGTCAATATGATGGGATTTTTTGTATTTTTTATAACGTTTAGAAGTTCATTCATTCCACCTGTGTCCGAACCCTTGCCGTTTCTTCTTGATTCTATAAAATTATCTGCTTCGTCCATGAGGATTACTTTTGAAAAACCTTTTCTTTCCATGGAGAATAGGTCCATATAGACAGATGCAAGCCCTGCTATATTCCTTATACTCTGGCGATCCCTGAGATCCGATGCATTCATTTCTATTACCGGAACGCCGAAATCATTGGCGATGGCAAAGGCAGTAGTGGTTTTTCCAATACCGGCTTCTCCCCATAGGATAAGTGCATTCCTGGTCACTTCGCCTTTCTTCCATGAATCCACCCAGTCCCTTATCTTGATCCTAATGTCGTTTGCCATGAGGGTGTCTTCAAGGCTGGCAGGTCGGTAGAAATCATTCCAGAATACACCGTGCATTATTCTTTTATCAAGCCAGCTTATTTAAATATTCTTAAATTCCCTTTTCCCCGGAATCCTGTTTTTCTCCCCCGGTTATTGCAAATCTTTTAAGCTTGATAACCTTCACTTTTATGTGAGCACGAAAAACACTCTTGCATTCAGCCCGTTAAGGGTAAGCTTTGCAGGAGGAGGGACGGATATATCTCCGTTTGCAGAGAAATATGGTGGAGCTGTTATAAATTCCACAATAGAGAGGGGCGTTTTCCTAAGTTATACGCAAGACAGCTATCCCATAGAGATATCATCCAGGGATTTCCTAAGAACCTTTATTCTGGGAAACCACGATGAAGATAATATTCAGAACAAGATTATAGAACTGCTTGATGAATATGGGATCAGAAGCGGTAGACTCTATATTTCTGACGAGGTTCCCCCTGGTTCCGGACTGGGTTCATCATCTGCCCTCATTACCGCCCTCCTGAAAATAATCCATGAAGTAAGGGGTGAGAGAATTGACTCCCTGGCTCTCGCAGAAGAGGCATACAGAAAAGAAAAGGATTTTTTCGGCATAACTCTCGGAAAACAGGACCCTTATGCTATAGCTATTGGAGGGTTCAAGTATATGGAGTTTAATCCTGATGGAATAAGAACCGAACCTTTCAGCGATGATTCAACAGTCAAATTCATCGATGACAGGATGCTTCTCGTATATACTGGAAAAACAAGGGAGAGCAGCGCAATTCTCAGTGACCAGGTCTCCAAATCGGCTACCGGAGATCAGGATACAATTCAAAGGCTCAAGGAACTTAAGGATATCACGCACTTAATGAGGAATGCCATAGTAGAGAGGAACTTCGACAGATTCTTTACCCTGATAAACCAGGGATGGAATGTTAAGAAGAATCTTGGAAAGAATGTCTCTTCAGAGAAGATAGAGACGATAATTTCCAAATCCATATCCATGGGGGCAAAGGCTGCCAGACTTCTGGGAGGCGGAAATCAGGGATTTGTCCTGATAATGGCTGAGCCCGAGAGGCTGCCATTTATACAGATTGAAATGACCAAATTTTCCTCCTTTGTGACCAGAATCTCTACCTCCGACAGAGGCACCAGAATCATAAGGCTCTAGGAAACATGTTCTGTGTTGCCGTCTTTAGTCTCCTGAAAAAAGTTTCCAGAGAAGAAGTTTTCAAGGATGCGATAGGTTAACCCCCATATAATTATCTGACCCTTCACCAACATCGGGCCTCTTTCCGTATCGGTGACACTATGAAATTCCGTTATATTGACAAAATTGCCCCATTCTATTTCCTCTCCTATGTGAATGTCCTGTTTTACCTTTAGTCTGAAAATAAACGGGTGGACGGCAATACCAATTCCTCTTCTTGGGGTGATATGCTTCAAAGCGCCAACTGGTTGAATGTAAGCCGTTTCAATACCGGTTTCTTCATTGAATTCCCTGATTGCAGTATCCATCAGGTTTTCTCCACCCTTTGCATATCCGCCTGGAAGGCAATAATCCCCCGACCATGGATCGTCATCCCTTTCTTTCCTTTTTAATAGAATGAATTCATTTCCATATAGAACGAGGGCCACTGACGCATATTTTTTTAGTGATGACATCCCAATCCTCTCAACTTTCCCGGACCTAATAAGATCCATAGCTTTTCATTTTTATCAGATATTTGAGCATACTGAACTCCCTGGCAATATATGATTACATCTACAGTGCGCAATGATCTTATGAATCCTTGATTCCCTAAGCGCCTCAAATTCTTAATTCAGCGATTTTACGCGTAGATTTTATCACGTCATATGGTGTTAAGGAATCCGTCTTCAAGTTATTCACAGTTTGGATATTATTGTCCTGACAGGCATTCCAACATCGATCCCAATTTCCTTCGCCCTTGCGGATACAGCTTCGACGTTTGAGGCAAGAATTGTGTCTGCATCTTTTACCCCCTTAACTCTGACAGCGATATCTCCAAGCTTATCGGCGGTTTCCATGTTGAGGTAACCACACATAACATAGCCTTTATTGCCTTTAATGATAACGAGTGGTGCCCTTTCCATATCCATTTTCAGGTATGTAAACGTCTTTCCTTCTATTGTCATTTCCCGTGTCTCAACCATGGCAATTTATTGTGTAGGAGTATATTATTTTTAGTCATCGATCATTATGTGCACCGGATGTTTCTACCAAATTTGTGGCGTTTTTCAATTTAAAAAAGATTATATAGAAGTTTATTTTTACTTAGCTGATAGTTATGATAGGAGGACAACCAATTTTCATATTAAAGGAAGGAGCTAGAAG
>JAJZXT010000133.1 GCA_021806355.1 Thermoplasmata archaeon | reverse complement strand
GATCTCAATATAACCCAAAAGTGATGATTTCTCGATTTGCTCCTGAAGCATGATGGACATTATTTTCTGGTAATTTTTTATGTTTTTTAGGTTCTCCCCATCAGAGACTATAAATTTTATTACTCCCTGCCCAGAATCACTGAATTCAGAGATGTAATCGTGATATTTCTGGTCTATTCTACTGCTTACGATAAAAATGGCCTTCTGATTTTCATGAGTATATTCTGGGATGTGGTTTAGGACTCTTTCGCCAATAATATAGGTCATTTCAAAATTGCCATTTTTTAGAATGAATCTTTCTGCTTCGGGCATTGTATTACCACACATTGATCAAAGCCTCATATATTTAGTCTTTTTATCACAGTGAGCTTAAATGTCCACTTCAGAAGTGGCGATGAAAGTGCAACTTTTTACGCTTTCAAGTTGCACATGATCTGCTTTCACAAGATGTTAACGTACACCCGCAACAGTAATACAGTTAATGTGGACTGTCAAGTAAGGACGTACCAATTCCAATGGCATTTTCCAAGTAATGAATGCGTTAAACCTTGCGTTCGTATCAGATCAACAAAGAGTAAATCTTTATCAGACCCAGATTCGCAGTCAAATCAATCAGCTAATCGTTGCGTCCTGAGCCACAAATCTGGGCTCCAACAAGCCCATGTCTTCATTTGTGGGTTGTTAGCGCATTGTTCCTTTTTGCAATACGCATGAAACCTGCAAAGTTTGGTTTGACGAATAGAATAATCAATAATTTCAACAGAAATTTTTATCCATATTTACAAGGATGGGTTAATTAGCATACTGAAAATCTTTTTAGACATAACAATCATTATGAATTCATGCTTATGTATCAGGATGTCCATGAAAAGCTAGTCTCTGCGATCAGAAATCAGATCCCGGTGTTCAGATCTGAAGATCTGTCATTCGATAAGACCGGGCATTGTGATATGACCGTAAAGATGTTTAGATACAGTGCAAACAATATTGAACCATTGCGTTTGTTAATATCAAAGGAGAAATTTGTAACTAACGCTGAGGTTGAAGGAAATTACATTAACCTGACTATTGATCCTTTACAACTTCTCTCAATAATGATTAATTCAATAAGTAGTACTGGCCAATATCCAGATACGTTTCAGGATCCAGAAAGAGTTTGTGTAGAACATACCAGCATAAACCCAACGGGTCCTATACACGTTGGTAGGGTTAGAAATTCCATACTTGGGGATTCCGTTGCGAGAATGCTCAAAAGATATGGATATCGAGTTACAACCCAATATTTCATCAACGATTCTGGTAAGCAGATGATGTCACTCTACCTAGCATATGAGAAATATAGTTCAGGATTACCCTTAACTCCACAATTGTTACTGGATGGGTATAAAAGAATTTATAAAGAGATGGAGGAGGAAGGTTCGGAATCGGAAGTTGAAGAAATTATTAAGAAATATGAATCCGGGGATCCCACCATAATCAATAAAGTAAGGGAAATCGCTATGGTAATGCTAGATGATATCAAGAAAGACCTGGATAAATTGGGCATCAAGATAGATGATTTTACGTGGGAATCTGATTTTATCATAACGGGCGAGGTCAGGACCCTGATAGATTCAATTTCTGATGTTACGCAGATGGATGGTCAGGCAAGATTCATCGAACTTGAGAATGGCAGAAAGGTCTATCTCACAAGAAGCGACGGGAGCAGCCTTTACCTCGTTAGAGACCTTGCATACCATATGTATAAACTTTCCCAGAATGACTGGTTAATTACTGTGCTAGGGGAAGATCATTCAGAGCATGGAAAAACGTTATCTGAGATTCTCACGAAATATTTTGATCTTGTGAAGAAACTAGACTTTGTTCTTTATGCCTTTGTTAGCCTTGAAACGGGAAGTATGTCCACCAGAAAGGGAAATGCAGTCACAGTCAAGGAATTGGTTGAAAAGACTTATGAAAGGGCATTAGAAGTTATTAAGGAAAAGAGAGGTGAGAGCACGATATCAAATGAAATAGCGAAAAAGATTGCTATTTCTGCTATAAGATTCAACATTTTGAAGGTAAATTCTTCAAAAGCGATGATTTTTAAGTGGAAAGATGCCCTTGACTTTAATGGAGACAGTGCTCCTTTTGTGATGTATTCCTATGTCAGGGCACTTAACATCCTGAATAAGAGTGCAATTAAGTATGAACTTGAACCTGGTGAAGTTTCAGCTAATAACCTGAAAAAAGAAGAAAGTGCCCTCATATTGGATTTATACCAATATCCTTTTGTTATTTCAGAGTCGGTGAAAAATTTGAAACCGGAAATGCTCGCTAATTTTGCATTCATGCTTTCGAAGGCGTTTAACGATTTTTATGAAAATTGTAAAGTAAATTCAGAGGAGTATGAAACATCTGTAAGAAGGCTTATGATCGTAAATGTATATAAAAATATTATAGAAGATGTTTCTTCTATTATTGGCATTCAACTTGTTTCAGAAATGTAAAAAATAAAAAAATTATTTTTTGGGTTGTTCCTTCTTAACCTCATCCTTCTTTATTGCAGGTTGGGCTGTTTTGGTGGGCGCTATAGAGGTTGTCTTGTCTCCTTTCTTCTTTGACATGGGAAACTTGCCAGCGGTGACACGGTAATAGATCAAACCTACCACTACTATAATTGCTATTACAGACCCAATGATTATTGGAACATTGTAAGGTGATGATGCAACATTTACACTGGTTGAATATTCTCCGAGGTTCGATACAAATCCTGGCTGGTTCAAGGCACTAACATTTACAACAAGACCCACAGTTCCCGCGGTAGCTGGTGTCCATGTTATAGATACATTAACGGTGCCATTTACTGAAAGATTCTTATTCGTGAAAGCCTGATTAGCCACCATTGAGCCAGACGCGAATAGATACACCGTGAAGTTGTTTGCAGTTTGGGTCCCTATGTTCTCAATCTTTACATATATTGTTTTTGAAATCCCTGCCTGGAACCCTCCCGTGAAATAAATGCTCTGAACAACGAGCCTTGGTGATTTTACTACTATGTTAACGGTGTGATTATTGTAAGCGCTTATATTTGATGGATTTGTTAATTTTAGCGAGACTATGACGCGAGAAAGGTTCAGGAATTTGACAGCTACCCATGATCCGCTTACATTTCCACCTACTATTTCATAGGTGCTGGATGATTGCTTATCTGCAGTACTGTTAATATTCATGAATGTCCAATTATATTTCCACTCGGACGAAAATGAAGCGTTAGTTACCGACCCATAATACTGATCTGTAGAGTAATTTGCTGATAATATTGTAACATTTGATGCAACCGGTGCAGTAATGTTCTTTCCAGTAGAGTTCATTATGGTGATTTGCGGTGTTGGAGGAGTGGTATCGTTCACGAACACTTTCAAAGTTATGTTTAAAGTGGATAAGGCAACAGATGTGACATTTATTGAAACGTTTTGCCTGTTTGAATATCCATTAACCGGAATTGTTGGCTTGGAGAAGGCATAGCTGGCACTTGTTCCTTGTGTTTTATAGCTGTTTGTGAATGTCCAATTAAAGATCATCGAAACTTTATAATTTGATCCATTGACATTCAAAATTAATGAAGAATTATCCGAAGTAAATGATATTTGAGTGGATTGAGGAACTGATAAATAATAGGTAAGATTTGATGGCAGAGAAGTCTTATTTACTTCCTTGTGCACTTTGATACCGTTAGAGTTTATGTATGAATAAGTAAAATTCACGACTGGTTGATGCAAGGAGGAATTAACTGCGTAAATTATGAACGATGTCGTGTTATAGAATCCTGAAGAACTGGTACCATTTAAGAACACTTTGTGACTTCCTGGGGTAAGATTAATAGTAACGCTTTTTGTTGTGTAGACTTTGTATGCTGTAGCGCTTTCACTAACGTTCCATTTGAAGGAGGTGTTTGGTGAGTTATAATCATACTTCTGGTTTACCGGGTTATAAAATGCGTTTGAGAGATTTACTGTTACATTAACATTTGCCGGAGCAACGAATATTGTGTTTTTCTGTGTGCTATTCAGTGTGTATGACTGAGATACCATGTTCTTCCAAGAAAGACTCATTTGAGAGTTTATGAAAAATGGTTTCTTGGCTTGTGAGAAGGCCAGATTGATCCACTGTGAAGATGAAACCGGGTATATCTGAAATGGGTTTCCATAAGTTGTGGTAACAGATGCAGTTGACAGTGAATATGAACTATTCTTGTATTTTATGAAATAATGATGGTTTATGGAGCCGGACACTGCTGAAGTTCCAATACCATAGAGCTTGATTTTCATGTTTTGATAGCCTGATGTATTCATTAGGTTGTTTGTATATGTCGCAGTGATATTGTCGTAAGTACTGTTTGAATTAACTTTAAACCCGACTTGCGTCATCTTTGAAAGATTGTAATAGTTTCCATTTATGAGTAATGAATTTTGGGTATTGTTTTGAATAGTATCATTAACATATGCTGATAAATCCTTTGTGAAAAGTCCACCATCCAATGATTCCTGATAATATATTGACCCAACGGATGAGTTCTGTAAGAATGGAATCGCTGAATTGTTGAATAATTGCAGAGAGAGATTCATTGTTACGGTTCTCAAATTACTGGATAGAGAATAGTTCACAAAGATGTTGGAAGAAGCAGGGGACAGTTTCACTATCTGCAAACCCGCACCCGCAGTCTTTGAAACAACTTTTGGGGCATACCCGGGAGCATAAATCATAAGAACGAGGTTACTCCAGCTCTGGTTTGTGATTATCCTGTAAGAACCTGAATTGAAATTCTGGGTTGAATATGTGTGCGTTACACTGTTGAATAGAACGGCAGTGAAAGAGTTTATGCTGGTATTGCTAACCGATTGCACATTTCCAAATGCAGATTGGGTGCTTGATAATGAAACATTTATGGAGTTTATTATGTTGTTTTCCAGTATGCTATACTGTGTTCCAAGATAATTTACATTAACATAGAACACTCCATGAGGAAGATATGTGGTAAAACCAGAACTGGCAGTTGTGCTGTAAAAAGCATAACCTGAAGTTGTTAAAAAGGTTAGGCTTGCACTTTCTCCAGAAACCAAACCACTTAAACTAACATTAGTTAAGAATGTCTGAGTAACTGGAACGTAGATATTCATTGTTGAATTAGAACTTGCGTTCACAGCAAAGCTCTCCTGTAATCCATTTGAAATCACTTTCCCTATTCCAGGTATCGTTACGAAACTCGGCTGGACATTTAACGTATAATTTCCGTATGTCAGCATATCACTTACGGGATTAGCTGTGCTTGTTGAGCTATATGCTCCTCCGACCATGGATATTGACGTTTGCACTCCACTAAGTTCGGAAACGTTGTTACCATTAAGGTCATATGTAAAAGTCAATGACACGCTCTTCTGTGGGGCACTATACGCGCTAGAATTTGTACTAACTCCAAGTAAGCCTATGATGAGAATTAGGACCATTACTGAGGTGATGGTATGTTTCATGTTCAAATGTATCTTCCTCTTTTTTCGCTAAATAAACGCAATGATATAAACATTGCTTTCAGAATTATCTATTATGGCTTATTTTTCTAGAATTGTAATAAAAACTCCTCATTACGATCTCATACGGATCCAGATCTACGTTGGGAAATAATACAAATGAGGGTGGAACCTTAATCCCCTTTTCCATAAGGAATTTTCTCGGTCTATTGATAACCATCTCCAAGATTTCCGTTGGATTTACCCTCATTATGCCTCTCTGATACCTGAATAAAAATTCCATTTCCCTGAAGATATTTGGATCGCTATTCATCCCATTATCAGTTCCAAGAAGGATTTTGTCTGATTCACCAATCAAATGCTGATAATCTGGCCTTTTTCCGTAGAATACATTAGATCTTGGTGTTATAACTATTGGTGCCCCCATATCAGCTATCTCCCGTAAGTCATCCTTCGTGCAGGACAGGCAATGTATTAGAAGATCAGGTTCAATCTCCCTGAGATCAGAAATATTCTCTCTTCGGTCTTCGCTAAAATGAATTGCCGTTATTCCATTATTGTCTTTAACAGCTTTCACCAGTTCTTTAGCAGCACCAATATCATCATCAGATACTGCACTCAAACCAATCCCGTCCACCTTTTCCTTGATCTTATAATAATCTTCTACACTTTGAGGTCTCGATAAAATAACTCCAAATGGCTTATTCCTTTTTTCTTCCAATATAATATTCAATCCGGAAAAACCGGTTTCGCGAAACTCAATGAATGCTCCTGTTCCGTTTTCTCTCATCATACGCTTTGCAGCCTTTACTCCTCTGATAATGTCAATTTCCTTGGCATTCTTAAGATGAGTGAGCTTGAACCCGCCTGGACCCACTATTTCTGGCAGTGTTCCCATTGGTTCTTCCTTTATGAACGAATCCCCTAAATGTGTATGGGAGTTAATTGGTGCCAGCATTATGGTACCCTTGTGTTCTTTTCTGTCTGGCTCCTGTTCCTTGAATTCACCAGTCAATGTGTTGATGAATCCCCTTTTTGGGTTCCCGTCCAAATATATTGTTCCTCCTAAAATCATAATTTACCCCTTCATCACTGCCAATGGGATATTCCTAGCAACCGGCGAGGCAAGATTTGCATCTCTAACTGCAATTATTACCTCATCAATGTCTTTATAGCTGCCTGGAGCCTCTTCAGCGATAGTGCTTTCAGAGACCATTCTCAGGTAGATCCCACTTTTTTCCAGGTCGGTTTTAACCTGCTTTGAATTGAATGATTCCATGGATTTCTTCCTGCTCAGTTTTCGTCCTGCGCCGTGACATGTTGAACCGAGTGATAATGCCATGTTTTCCTTTCTGCCAACCATTATATACGATGCAGTTCCCATATCACCGGGGATTATCACTGGGTGACCATATTTCGAGAAATTTCCTGATTGAAGATATTCTCCGGAAAAAGCACGAGTTGCACCTTTCCTATGAACTATCAATTTTCTCTTCTTTCCATCGATTGTGTGCTCCTCTATCTTTGCAATATTGTGCGCAAGGCTGTATAATGTCCTGATTCTATCAATATCCACATCTGTTGAAAAGGTTTCCCTGAATGCTTCCCTGATTTTTTGAACAATTATAGCCCGGTTTACAAAACCAAAATTGGCTGCCGAGAACATTGCCCCAATATATGATTCACCGGTCTTTGATTTTGTCTTAACGAAGTTCAATTGCCTATCGCCTGTCAAGTTGTTATTTAAATCACCAGAATTGCTGATGGTCTTTATATAATCTGTAGCAACCTGATGTCCCAAGCCCCGAGAACCTGTATGTATCATTATTACCACCTCCCCTTCCCCGGTTAACCCAAAATTCTTGCTGATTTCTGGTTCAAAAATTCTATCTACAGCCTGGATCTCCAGAAAATGGTTCCCGGAACCAATAGTGCCAAGTTGCGATGCCCCCCTAGAAATTGCCTCAGGTGAAACTTTTTCCGGATCTGCCATTGCCAATGAACCATTCTCTTCTGTGTTCCTCATATCCGCTTCGGTTGCATACCCATTTTCAACAGCCCATTTGAGTCCGGATTGCAGAACCTCATTTATCTCGCTTTTTGTCAATTTCAGATCTTTGCTCTTGTTCATGCCCGCTGGCACTTTCTGGAATATCCTGTCAAGCAATAGTTTCTTCTTGTCCTTAATATCATTTAGTGTCAATCCAGTGGTCACCAAACTTACGCCGCAGTTTATATCGTAACCTACACCACCCGGACATACTATCCCTTCTTCATAATCAAATGCAGCAACACCACCTATCGGAAAGCCGTACCCCCAATGAATATCTGGCATTGCCATTGAGGCTTGTATTATGCCCGGCAGTTTGGCAACGTTCATAACCTGCTCCAAGCTTTTATCCTCTCTTATGTAACTTATCAAACTGTCACTTGCGAATATCCTGCCCGGGGCATTCATCCCATTAGATTCTGTTACTGGTATTTCGAATATATTGCTTCCCTTCCTGATGATGTTTACTGACAGATTCTCGACCTCTTAACATTGCGTTGTGTTCTTATCGTATTAATGCCCGTATTATTCCCCTTCAACACCTTCGACAGATTGATTAGTCCATTTCAGCCCTGCTCCAATCTCTATTGATGCGTACCTGAATAGCATTGGAAATTGGGCCTTATTGGGTTCTGTTTGATTTCTCTATGTTCTTTCCCTTAAAAATTATTACGGAATTGGCATCCTTAGGGATAATAAAGATGACCTATTTTCACGTCCATAGCGTTAATGTATTCCTTTATAATGTTGATCGGATGAAGATTTTTGAGATTGAAACTGTTAAAGAAGATATTCGCTTTTATGTGAGTTTGCAGGCACATTTGAGGTTAACGGCCCTGAAAATTTCAGAAAGTGAGGGTAAGTCTGAAAGGTTTGCGCCATACATTATTGCACGCGAACAAAAATTAAGTGAGTTGTTAAATTGCACTGAGGAATTTCAGATTTATGAGGAGGGGAAGTGTATATTTCCTTAGGACCTCTTCGTTTATAGGTTCTTTTTTTTCGGTCCCTAAATAAATGATAAATTAATAGTCATATTTGTCATCAAGTATTTGAAGACCTTGAGTGATAAAGTCAATATTCTCTTTAAGGAGATTGATGAAAACCTTGATACAGTAAGGAGACATCTTTCAATAGTACAGACTCTGCTAAAAGATCAACCAGCTGGAATAATAAAGATTTCAAAATTAACAGGACTTGCAGACCACAAGATTAGATATTCCTTAAAAATCCTGGAAAAAGATGGCATCGTTATAGCATCCAAAGAAGGTGCAATGCTTTCTCCGGAATTTATCCAAGACAAAGACAGCTTAGTGGATCAATCTTCTAAGATTCTGAAAAAGTGTTCTGTGCTAAATAAACAAATAAGAAAGACCTTTATTGGGAAGAAATGAAAGATGAACTTCCGCCAATAAAATTTGGTGACTACTGGATCAGGAAAGCTGAACCATCAGACGCGAAAGAGATAATAAACTGCATGCAGAGTGTGATGGATGAAAGAATTTACCTTGTGGGTGAATATTATTTTTACACAGAGAGGGGTGAAGCTGAGAGATTAAAAAACCCTGACGACCTTAACCTCCTTGCAGTGCTGAAAGACGAAGTTGTTGGCGTACTTACAATACAGAGGGGAATGTACCGAAAAACAAGGCATACTTCATCATTGGGAATCGCTATAAAACGAAGGCATCGTGGTCTTGGTCTTGGTAAATTTATGATAAATAGATCAATAGAGTGGTGCCGAATGAATGACATTAAAAAGCTCAACCTTGAGGTTTTTTCGAGCAATGAACCCGCCATAAGGCTTTATGAAAGAATCGGTTTCAAGATAGAGGGAAGAAAAGTAGGACAGTTTAACATTGACGGAAAGTTTGTGGATGACATTTTAATGTCATATAAATTGGAATAGTTTCAACTGTTTTTGAATATAACTCTATTTCCAACAATTGCATAATCAAAACTTAACAGCGATGAAATTGCGTCCACATATAATTTCAATTCCACCCTGTGGATCCTTTCCATGAGAGATTCTGGTGAATCTGTAAAGTCGACCGGAACACTCTCCTGAGCTATGATAGGGCCATGGTCAACGTTTTTATCGACCATGTGAATTGTACATCCGGTAACTCTGGCACCACTCCCTAATACTGCTTTTTGCACATTTATTCCAAACATTCCTATACCGCCAAAGCATGGGAGCAGGGATGGATGCGTGTTAACTATCAACCCATTGAAGCTATCGACGAATTCTTCCGGGAGAATTTTCAGGAACCCTGCTAAAGTTATCAGATCTGGCTTTAATTTTCTCAATTCTGCAATTACACAGCCAATTTTTGATACCTTATATTCAATGATTGGTAATTTCATTGCCTGGGCTCTTTGGTACGAGACTGAATTTTTTTGATCTGTAACTAATGCAACAACTTTTCCATTTATTCTTCCATCATTACATGCATCATATATTTCCTGAAATGTAGTTCCTTTGCCTGATGCCATTACAATTATTCTCTTTTCCATTTACTCTTGAAAGATTGATAATGAATACATAACAGTTGAGTTTTTGCCCAATATTTTTATCTACCGTCCATATCTCATTTCAATGATGGAGATTTGGATCGAGAAATATAGGCCATCAAAGCTCTCTGAGGTATATGGACAAGAAGAAGTCGTATCCAGGCTTGAATCCTTTGTGAAGGAAAAACAATTGCCCCATTTGATATTTGCAGGACCTGCTGGGGTTGGAAAAACTTCTGCCGCTATTGCCATGACAAGGGAACTTCTGGGCGAGAACTGGAAGGACAGTTTCCTTGAACTGAATGCCTCTGATGAAAGAGGCATTGATGTGATAAGGGAGAATGTCAAGGAATTTGCAAGAATCAAACCCTTCAACGAATTGGGTTTGCGGATAGTATTCCTGGATGAGGCAGATCAACTTACATCAGATGCACAGGCTGCACTTAGGAGAACCATGGAAAGATTCTCAACAACTACCAGGTTCATATTTTCATGCAACTATTCCACCCAGATAATCCCACCAATACAGTCCAGAACTGTGGTAATGAGATTCCACCAGCTCTCGGAAGCTGATTTGAAAAGTTATCTGAAATTTGTGGCAGGAAATGAAAACATGAAGCTGGAAGATGATGCCTTTGATGCTATTTGCGAAGTTTCATCAGGAGATGCCAGGAAGGCAACCAGCATACTTCAGACGTTGAAATACTCAGGGGAAAATTCCCCAAAAGCGATTTTTGAGATGTCGGGAAGCCTTGAACCAGCTGATTTTGATAAGGTAATGAAGCTGGCAATTGAAGGGCTTTTTGACGAAGCGGTTGATCTTATTGAAAAATTAACGGTGGACCGTGGTTACTCCGCGATAGATCTCATAAAGGGAATGCATTCCTTCATTCGCAAGCAAAGAATAGGGCAAAAACAGAAACTATCAATAATTGAGGCACTCGCAGACGCTGAATTCAGGCTGGTTGAGGGTGGAAGCGACAGAGTGCAGCTTGACGCACTGATAGCAAAATTGGCCTGGATAGGACAAGAGCTCAGCTAAAGTCCATCAATGTAGTTGCAGATTTTGTTTCCATTTCCTTTTTCATCTTGCCGATCATCGATGATTCTTTCCTTACGCTTGAATTGTAGTAGGCAATATCCCGTCCGTTCTTGAATACCATTATGAAAACCTCTCCGGGTGTGAACCTGCCGGTTCTCCCCCTTCTCTGTATTGACCTAATCTCGGAAGGAACCGGTTCATAGAAAATTACCATATCTGTAGAAGGTATATCCAACCCCTCCTCTGCAACGCTTGTGGCCACAAGGACATTATAGGTTCCATCCCTGAACTTTTCAATGCCCTCCCTCTGGCTTTTCTGGTTCATTCCCTGTTCTCCCTTCCTGGAAGATTGCCCCACGAATCTCAGTGGCTTTAGTATTGCTGAATGCTCCTTCAGATATTCCATAAGAAATTGTGATGTTTTTCTGTAGTGCGTAAAGATGATAACCTTTGAACCTTTTCCTTCTGATATCTTCCTCTCTGACAATTCAAGTGCTTTCTTGAATTTGCCATTTTCATATGTCTTCAATATATCCTTCAATTCTTTGCGAACCTCGATAAAAAACGGATTCTTTTCCAGGATGAAAATCGTTCTTCTTATGGACTTGTCTTCGCTCTCTTCCATTTCGTGAAGATAATCATAAGTAAGTTCAAGTCCCTGGCTTTCAGCATACTCACATAAAATATCTAGCCTTACACAAGCCGTGATGAGGGGAATTGTCCCAAATAGCTGTTTTTCGCCAGAAACGGCTCTCGCTGAAAGAGTTCTAATTAGATCAGTAAGTTCTTTCCTTGACGAATATATGCTGATTTGGCTTACATTCCCCGCAACTGCATTTATTTGATGTTGCTTCGCTTCCCTTAACTTCTTGCTTACGCTCATTTGTTTTACATCAGGGTCAATGTATATTGCGGTTTTTTCAGTGCGTTGAACAAAGGGAACTACGTCTGGATCGCTTTCAGTCTTGATAATAATCTTTCGGATGTCCAGATTATCCTTGATTGCCTCTATGTGTTCCCTGTTTGACCCGGGACTGGCAGTTATGGCTAATAAATATCCAGTGGATTTTTCCATGAAAGCTCTGGCTATTTCCACATATGCATAATTGCCAATTGCCCTGTGGGCTTCATCAATAATAAGCAGTCCAAAGTCACTTAAATTAACTAAATTTCTTAATGCATCCCCCCTCACTGTTTGAGGAGTGGATATAATCATGCTGGAGTTATTCCATATATCCTTTCTTTCCTTCATTTTAGTATGTCCCGTCAGGCCGCTTATTATCCATTTCCTGTTCCCAAAAAGCTGACTGAAGGTTTTAAGATGTTGATCAACAAGAGGCCTTGTTGGTGCTACCAATATGACTTTTCTTCCGTTCTCCAATGCCTTTGTAGCAAGCATGGCAGCAATTATTGTTTTTCCCAAGCCTGTTGGAAGAATAACCAGGCTGTTTTTTCCGATTGCCTCCCTTGCAATATTTAATTGGTATTGCCTTGGCTTAATACCAATTAAATCATAATTCACTTCCATGTCATTGGTCACAACACTAAATGCAAACAATATATTAATGAAATTGTCTTCCCAAGGCAAGGGCCGGTAGATCAGCGGTAGATCGCCTGCTTCGCAAGCAGGAGGTCTCGGGTTCAAATCCCGACCGGTCCATTCTGAGTGTAATTGGCTTTCGTGGCTGCAAAAACACGATCTAAGAAGGGACCTATTCACTTGTAGATGTTCCTTCTATGACCCAGTGATCTAATAACTA
>JAJZXT010000013.1 GCA_021806355.1 Thermoplasmata archaeon | reverse complement strand
GGCAGGGAGTAATAAAATTTATAGTCTCTGATGGGGAGAACCTAAAAAACATAAAAAATTACCAGAAAATAATGTCCATCATGCTTCAGGAGCAAATCGAGAAATCATCACTTTTGGGTTATATTGGAGGGGGTACGGTAGGAGACATGGCAGGTTTCGTGGCAGCCACTTATAAAAGAGGAATGAAATTCATGGCGATTCCCACGACGCTTCTATCCCAGGTCGATAGCTCAATAGGGGGGAAAAACGGCATAAATTATGGAGGGATAAAGAATGTCATAGGAACATTCTATGATCCTTCAGTCGTTATGGCTGATACCCATTTTCTCACAGCTTCAGAAGACTCTAACATGAAAGATGGCCTTTGTGAAGTAATAAAGTATGCGATCATAGAAAAATCCGACCTCTTTTCAATAATTTCAAGGTTTCACGATATATCTGAGTTGAAGAATAGGGAGGCATTAATACAGATCATTTCAAAAAGCGTGAAAATTAAGCATGGAATAATATCCAAGGATTATTACGATAAGGTAGGTATAAGGGCAAAGCTGAACTTTGGACACACTGTTGGGCATGCAATAGAGGCTATTTCCAAATCCGGCATTAGTCACGGAAAGGCTATAGCCACTGGGATGCTCATCGAATCCATAATTTCAAGAAAAATGGGATTGGCGGAGGAGGACGTTTACTCAGCCATTATTGAATTCATGAACAGGTTTGGAATAAAGCCGGTCAGCATGTGCAGCTATAATAAAGAAATCCTCCTGAAGTTCATTAGAAATGACAAGAAAATATCAGAAAATAATATCTATATGTCCTTGCCAGTTAAAATTGGGGAGGTAGTCTTGACAGCGGTTACCCCTGACATTATATCGGATGCATTGAGAGAATTCAATGGGAAAATCTAAGATGATGCTAAAATGAACCTAACAGGCTTAATAGGGACTCCCGTTCGGCAATCATGGAGCCAGAGGCTCTTCAATGAAATCTATAAAATCAAGAAAATGGATTATTTTTATGCAGCCATTGACCTTGACATTTCTTCCATGGCAAAGTTCATTGGATTTGCCAGCTCATCTATGAACGGTTTCAATGTTACTTCTCCCTACAAAGAGACAATATTAAGGCATATTGAGCAGAGGAATCCACTGGTATGGAGAATAGGAAGCGCTAATGTAATAACAAACGAATCGGGAACCCTGTATGCACACAACACTGATTATTCAGGTTTCAAGAGAACCCTTGAGGCAAATAATATAGAAATAGATGGGAAGCAAATCTGCATTGCTGGCACCGGTGGGGTATTCAAGACTATTTTATATTGCATATTTTCAGATTTTACGCCAAAGTCTGTTATCGTCTTATCCAGAGAGCCGGAAAGGGCCAGAACTAAGTTTCAGGGATTTGAATATATGGAAGGGGCAGAAATTTCAGGGTATCCCGCAAATGGGCGATTTGATATTGTAATTAATTGCACTCCGCTGGGTACGAATGAAGGTGATCAATCTCCGGTCAAATCATCAAATTTTTCTGAAAATGCCGTAGCTATTGATTTACTCTATGCAAGAAGAAGCACCAAATTCCTTGAGGTAGCTAAAACGGCAAACGCAACCTGCATAAACGGTAGGGAGATGTTCTTTCAGCAGGCTCTTGAGTCCTACAATTTATTTCATGGTGATTTTCCAGATATGGATGTGTTTGCGGAAGTTAGAGAGAGATTGGAGGAAAGCGAATCCAGATGAACCATGTGGGAGTGTCTATCAATGGTGGAATATCCGTCTTAAGCGCATTTGCAAATGGACGAGGTGCCTCAGTCGCAATTGATCTGCCGATGGAAATAGTGATGCGTGAATCTAATAGTTCGTCAGGCCGTTTTGAGGAATTCTGGAACATAGCCAGGAGAAGATTCGGTATTTCTGGAAATTATGACATAGAGATAAAATCAAAAATACCGCAAGGAAACGGATTAAAAAGCAGCAGTGCCCTTATCACTGGCTTGCTGATGGGAATTGATAAGATATTTGGGCTTTTCAATTCGATGCAGCAACTGGCAGAGGAATCCGCAGAAATTTCTAAAATTCTTAAATTATCCTACACCGGTGCTTTTGATGATATATGTTCATGCATCTATGGCGGGCTATGCTATTGTGATAACAGGGAAAATAAACTGATCAAAAGATTTGTTATGAAGGAGATGAATGTAATAGTGATCCCCGGAAAGGAAGAAAGAAGTTCATTCAACGCAGGAAGTTTTGATTTTACACCATATATGGAAAGATTCAAGGTTATAGAGGATATGATTATTGAAGGCAGGTTTTTGGAGGCAATGAAAGCCAACGGTGAAATATTCATGGAGATTTACGGGGATGATAAGCATAAATTGGACAGGATTAGGAACCTGGATCCACTGTGTTTGGGGCAGAGCGGAAAAGGACCAGCAATATTTGCTGTCTTTAAAAGTGAGCGGGAAGCAGATTATGCCTACAAAGAACTGGAAAACTTCAATCTTTCGCCAATAAGAACCAGTTTCTCAAACGAACCGGCCAGAGTAAGAGATCAAGATGACGTTTAAATTACATGGCAGTGCCCCACATGGAACTATAATTCCGCCCTCAAGCAAGAGCTATGCTCAAAGATATATTCTGATCGCATCATTGGGGAACGGCAAAACACAAATCAGGAATATCACCGGTTCAGACGATGAACTTGTGGCCATAGGCATTTCGAAAGAGATTAACACAGACGTGAAATATGATCGTGGCACGGTATCAATATCGGGGAGCTTCAGGTGCCCAGGCACGGTTTATGTAGGTGAATCAGCAACATCATTCAGATTATCACTTGGACTCTTATCTGGCAAGAGATGCAAAACCACATTCCTTATGGAAGAATCTCTTTCGTCGAGGCCAAATGCGCCACTTGAAAACGCCTTAATGTCAAGGGGTGTAAAGATAAACAGGATCCCAGAAAACAAAATAAGGATTGACGCTTCAAATATCAACAGCCTGGACGTAAACATCAATGGCGAGATGAGCTCCCAGTTTGTCAGCAGTCTGATGATGATGGCTGTAGCTGGCCACTTTGATGGAAATATAACAGTAAGTGGGAAAGAAACTTCTGGAGGGTACATAGGCATCACTGAAAATTGCCTTTCTGAATTTGGAATATCCGTTCTAAGAAAGCCGGGGTTTATCAGGGTAAGCGGTAAAATTAGCAATGAAAACAGGGAGATAGGCGTGGAGCCAGACTTTTCCTCGGCAGCCTATTTCATAGTGCTTGGATTGCTTAGTTCAGAAAAGGGCATCTTGGTATCTGGGCTAAGAAATTTTTCACTTCAACCGGATTCTGCCATTATTAAAATTTTAAGCAATTATTTGAAGATTGATCAATTGGAAGATCTGAAATTGGATGTTGAATGCAGGGCCTCAAATCTTGGTGTCATTGAACTGGACGTAGACCAGAACCCGGATCTCGCCCCCCCGTTAGCTGTTATAGGCATATTCTCTGAGGCCGGTGTCATCATGAGGAATATAGGAAGACTCTCAATAAAGGAAAGCAACCGAATCCTGGGAATCGTTAACCTCGCCGAACTGTTCGGGGCAATCATAAACAACGATGGTTCAACTCTGATAATAAAGCGAGGGAAGGAGATAAAAAAGCCCGAAAAGATTGATTTCAAGGATCACAGAATGATAATGGCTGCAGCTATTGCGACAATAGTTTCAGGACATTCAGATACTATATTATTCAATGAAAAAAACATTGGAAAAAGTTATCCAACATTCTTCATGGATCTTCGCAAGGTTGGCATATCAACAGAAATCCTTTCCTAAACTGTCTGTCGCAATCTAACACGAGATTGCGCAACGAAAAGCATTATCCTTTCCATAATCCTATCAGGAGCCCAACTGCAAACAAAACCACTGTCAGAGTTAATGATGCAGCAAATCCTACTGATATAAGCTTGTTTACTTCATTCACCACAATGCTAACGTGGCTTCCAATTTTGCTAAGGATGTCCTGCATAGAATAATTAGGAGCTAGAGAAAATCCTATATATGATGCAATGAACATGGCGATTAATGCCAAAATAACGGCAACAATACCCTTTTTGATGGCTAAACCGATGAGCAATCCTATCACGAATACCAGTACCAAGATTATAGTCGGACTCAAGACGGTCATATGTACTACATCATCATAGAGTATATATATTCTTTGTTTTTTATTATGATGATTATATGCGATTGTGATTATAATTATTTTTGTTGGAATATACCCTTGAAAGCAATGATATCGAAGCATTCACGGCGTATGTAGTAATTTACTCATATGATAGATGGTGTCAGGAAGGCAGTTTCTATATGGTAAACTTGATGCCTTTTTTTATCCACCCATCCACATATAAGCGCCATAGGTTTTTTATTATGGTAATTATAAACATGAACACCGAAACCTTCCTGTGCAGCGGATTATTGCTCATCGGCATTGAAAATAGTGAATGGCAGTTTTGAAATTACCAAAGTCGACTTCAAAATTTTAAAGAATCTGGGGGTTTATCAATGACGTAAAATCTGAAAAACCGCTGTTGAACACCATTTACTCATTTTTTTCTTCATGAATAAATGTATTGTTGTGGAGATCATTCAATCATGGTGAAAAGAGGATTCATGAGGATATGGAACCCGGAAAGCTTCACTTGGGACTCATTTGTGAGATGCATAGATTATGTTGAAAAAGACGGAAAGATTAATTTCCTCATATCTGACGGAATAATATTGACGAGAGAGCATTTGAATTCACTCAGGGATTCAGAAGTATTCATTCAAAGAATACTGACATCTTACCAATTTATTCGTATATTGCGGGAACAGCAGATGGAGAAAGTGATAATATTCATCATATCAAGGGTATCAGACGAATGGGACCTGTTGATGGTTGAATCGATACTTGAATTATTAAGGATAAAATCTTCAATCCATGGTTCAAAGATTATTCTCAATGTAATCGGGGGTCCCGGCAAATTAAAATATTACATGAAGCCAATTGAACTGGCTATGGTCGGTATAAACCCGGCGGAGGCACCTATATGGGAAGATCAACAATTACGTCAAGGCAGGCTGTAGAGGAGCTATGTTCTAGAATCCTGTCTTCACGGGATGCAATGAGGAATGAAGATGTCCAGAGGCTGGAAAGGATCATACTGATGGGAAAGAAGCACGCTGGGGAATTATCATCAGGGGATATCGATACCGAATACCGGTTTATCATCTCGGTTTTGATTGAAATCATAAAACGAATAAGCGAGGAACCGGGTAAATGATTGTGAATGCTGTAGGGACAGATAGAATAACGCTATGGAATCTTAACGGAAAAAACATAGAGAAAACAGTTCACAGGAACAATTCTGAAATATTTGTTTCTGGTGATAAATATGATCTTGATTTTCTCTCCAGGCAATTTGACAGTTCTGGATGGATAAGATATTCTTGGCTTGAATCACGCGATATATATGGAAATATGCCAGGAATGAATGTTACCGTTAAGCCATCACAGGAGCGTGAACTCGTAAGAATAATCCAATACTGCGGTTATGGGAGGAAATTCTCGGTATTCAACGCGTTCATAGATCCGGTCTTAAAATTTATGGCAAAGGAGAAACTTCGATTCTTCGATAAAAAATCCCTGTATGATCCTGATCCTCAGCTTCCTGCTATGGATATAAGCGTGAATGGCCAGAAATATGGGAATTTTTCAGGTATAACAATAAACGGTTCCTCTGAAAGGGTCTCATTGAATGCTATGGAAAATGTTGCGAGCGAAATAGAAAATTCAACAGTTATCATATATGACAACCACAACGGAAACCTTTCCAGGTTTCTTCGCTACATGGAAAACGCAGGTTATGCCCTTCCTAAAATATATTCAGGCAGAGGAGGTTCTTACGAATCTTATGGCCAGATACATTACAGTGAAGGACGTATCAGGATCAACGGGAAGATGTGCATAAGCAAATCATCAATGATTTATTCAGAGAGTGGTTTGGAAGGGGTTTATGAGTTGTCAAAAATATCATCATTAAACCCGGAAACTGCATCCATTGTTACCCCTGGAACAGCTGTTTCATCAATGGAAATCTATCGGGCGCTATCATTGGGAATCCTCGTCACTGCATTCAAGGATGATCATGAAAGGGAAAAATCAATCGAAAGCCTCTTTAACACTGATCGCGGAGGTTTTGTCCTTCAACCGGATCCGGGTATCTATGAAAACATATATGAAATTGATTTTTCATCCATGTACCCGACAATTATTGTAAATTACAATCTCTCCCCAGAAACCATAAAAGCTTCTCCGGGAAAAAACAGAATAAAACTTCCTGGCGACAACCCTTATTACGTTGAGAGGAACTGGAGGGGATTTCTCTCCAGCGCCATAGAACCATTGCTTAAAGAAAGGCTCATTTACAAGACAATAAAGGCAATGGACAGATCATATGAGAATAGGGATATTGCCCTGAAGTGGCTCCTAGTGACATCATTTGGATATACGGGATACAAGAACGCAAGGTTTGGACGCATTGAACTTCACGAGGCAATAACGTCAATAGGCAGATGGGCTCTTTCAAGGGCAATGAGGATATGCGAGGATGAAGGCTTTAAGGTAATACATGGCATAGTCGATTCGCTGTGGGTAAAAGGGAATGGAAACATAACACATGCAATAACAAGAATACGCAACGAAACAATGATAAATATAGTGCTTGACGCACACTATGAATGGCTCTTCGTACCACCGTCAAAATCTGGCCTCGGAGCACTCAATCGGTATTTCGGGCTGAAAAAAAATTCCGGTTTCAAGGTGAGAGGCATAGATCTCAGAAGAAGTGATGTCCCTGAAATATCAAGGAAGATGCAGAGGGAATTGCTAGAAATACTTTCACAATGTAAAACTATCCCAGAAATAGGGGAGGCATCTGGCAGAATTACACAAGTAAGGGACAGGTACATGTCAAAGTTAAGGCTGATGGAAAAGGATGATTTTACATTGAATATCAAGCCATCCCGAAGACTTGAAGACTACAGGGTAGAAAATATACAAAAAGCTGCAATAAGAAGCGTCAGAAATATGGGTTTGGATGAAAACCCTGGCCAGAGGCTAGAGATCATAGTGAAAGACGGAAAGAGAAATATAATCGCGGAGACAGGTGAAGACAACCCGGATTATTCATTTTACGAGAAATACATAAACAGGGCATTTGAGCCATTCCAATATCTTATTTCATATGCGAAAAAGAGGGAGAGGGTTTCTCTTGAAGACTGGTTTTAGTTCTGTTCAGCCATTGGGTGAATCACAGCCTCTCAAGTATTTCCCTGATCTTGTTTGCTAGGACTCCGACTGGAACGTCACTTAACATTATCCGTTTCTCAACGCCCTTCCTGTCACCCTTGCCCATCACCCTGCCTTCAACGATTCCAAGCGTCTGCAGCTTCTTCATGGTTCTATATATGAATGGCAAATCAATCGCTTCCCTTCCGTAAAGCTCAAAGAGGGAAGCGGATCTTTCAAAAACCTCAGAGGTATCGGTGCTGTTTGAGTTTTCAAGGGACTGGCAAACAGCCAAAAGAATCACCAATTCATCGCTTTCAAGTTCGGACAGCTTGCTCTCAGTAAGGTATGGATTAATCATGGATTTAGCAGCCCTGATATCGTCACTGGAAATTTCTTCTCCACCTCTGTATTCTGCGCTGTATGCTGATTTCTGAAGAAGTTCAATAGCCACCCTGGCACTGCCAAACGATGATGATATTTCAGAAATGTACCGAATCACATCATCAGAATATGTATTCTCGCGAAGTGCGAGAGAAGCTCTCTGCATCAATATTGAATAAAGTTCCTCTTCCGAGTACTTGGGGAATTTCATCCCTGAAAACAGTCCAAGTGTTTTCCGCTCCCTCTCACTCATATATATGAGCGGGTCTTCAACCGATACAAGTATGGTACCAACCGTGACTCCAAAAAGTTCGCCGGCCCTGAGTATATTATAGAGGCCGTTGGGATCCATCCTGATTGCATTTGCACATTCATCAATAATTATCAAGACGCTCCTGTTATCCGATGTGAGGGCAATATTTCTAAAAATCTGGGAATAACTGGTTCCTCTATCCGGCATGATTTTTCCCATGGAACGCAAGGCAGAAACGAGTATATTCTTGAAATTTCCTGCAGAAATGGCATTCTCATAGAAAATGCCGAGCCGTTCATGCTTCAGCATAATATGCTTAAGCGTTACCGTCTTGCCGGTACCCGAATCTCCATGTATCAGGAGATTGGTAGAGGAACCCATTTTCAGAGGCAGAATGACTGATCTCTCTATCTTTTCAAGCTCATTCTTTCTGTGGATGATTTCTGGAGGTATGAATGAACTTTCAAGCGGCTTCCTATTTTTTATTATTGACTGGCTCATGCTCTAGAAAGTGCTGATAATGATGTGATTTCTTTAGATGAGTTCAATCCATAGTTCTTTACCCGATCTATATCAACACCCATTTTTCTGGCTCTCTTTTCTATGAACTTTAACATCATGTATCCACCCAATGATATTATTGATCCTGTTCCAAACCTTGCGAGCAGGTTTCCCGTAGCGTCTCTATAACCATCCCTTATAGACATTTTAGCCAGATGCCTGTAGGATGCATAGAAAACTGCCATCATATCCTGAGTCAGCATATCCCTGTTCAGCGATCTTGATTTTATTCTTCCAAGGGGTACATTTATCAATGGGGTTATAGAAAACTCAAAGGGCATGCTCCCGGAAAAGGAATTGCTAAGGCGATTTATCATCGCTATCGTTTCCCAGTTATCTTCTGGCGTTTCACCGTTCTGGCCCACCTGTATGGTAAAAGCGGGTCGCCAGTAATTCCTCGTTTCAACGTTCACACCCTGCCATACAATCTCCTGCCAGCTTCCATCCGGTCCAATCTTGAGGGGCAAAGTCTTGTTTGGCATATGTTTCCTGGCAAGTTCATCGCTTCCAGTCTCAACTCCAGTCTGAAGTCCAATCCAATTCCTTGGTCCCGCCTTAAGGGTCTTTGACAACTTCTCAATCATCTCCGGGTATCCTGCCGGTATTGAAATTCTGCCGTGAGTGGGATTTGCGCTTCTCACACCCTTTATTGACATGACTCCAGAGAAAAGTTCCTGAAGGGCATCCTCATTTGGCACGTACATATTCCCATGCTTATATGCGAATATCTCATCCGAATGGAGCCATGCATTAGGAAAACCTGCTTCGGCATTGATTCTTACCTCGTCCATAACATATTCGGCTGGCTGGTATCTCAACGGTCTCAGCGTTACCTCGCAGAAGTCGCAGCCAATTCCGCACCCTCTCATAACCTCAACCATACCCTTAACCGATGGATTCACAATTCTCGGTATCTCCTCCAGCCTGGGATACGCTGCCTTAGAAAGTCCTCTTGCAAGGAAAAGATCATCCTTTTTGGTAATCTTCCTGAAATTATCATCGTAACTCATGAAACCGCGCTGGAACATGGAGGGATCAATATCATCTTCCATTATTTGCTCAAAGAGTGTGGGGAGTATATCATCGGTTTCTCCCTGGAAAATATAGTCCATGTTATACTTGTCTATTTCGTCCCTTAGGACTGTAAACTCCCAAACACCGGGCCCGCCAACTATCAATTTGGCTTTTTTACCGGCACGGGCTGCATTAATTCTTTCAATCAGGTTATCCCATTCCCTCCTTACCCAAGCATCAAGCCTGCCACCCAGAAGCGCGTGGTATGACATCGTGGTCGGGCCTATTCCTAAAGGATCCATTGTTGAAACTGCTATTATTTCAGTATCATCCTTGATAAAATTCTGTAAATAATTTTCATGTGCAACTGCTATATCCTCTCTCCTGAACTTCGTCAGGAGGGAAGCTTCAAGCTTTCTTATGGAATAAGGCGCAAACAGAATCTCGCCATTTGGCTTAGATGCTGGAGGGGGTCCCCTGAGAAACTTATAAACGCTCTCTGGCACAGCCTTTCCAGGTGCACAAGGGAGAAAGTCCAACAGGGGAAAATTCCTATATTCGTAGCTCAAGGTAGTATCCGAAATCAACACGAACTTAGTCATAGTACACTGTACCATTAGTAAGACCAATCCATTGATAAATTTTTCCTGAAATGGGCATCAGATTTGAAGAACTGCCCTTCCATGAATTTCAGAGTTCTTAAGCATTGAAAGTACGTCGTTTGCTGATTTTAAGGGAAAAACTTTTGTGTCAAGGGCAATTTTATGCTCAGCCATTAGCTTTAGCGATTCATTCGTTTCTGCAATGTTTGCTATGAGAGTTCCGGAAACTTCTATCTCATCTGTAAATCGAAAATCAGTCACCGTTGCATAAACACCAAGTATCACTTTTCCAGTTTTTTTGCAAATTTTTAAGGCAGCCTCTACGGCTTTATCAGAGGGGGCAAAAACGATGACAGAATCCGCCGTTCTTCTTATTCTTGTTGCCTCAGTATAATCCGGGCCGGGGTCAAATGCCTCATCGGCCCCCAATCTAAGGGAAATATCACGGTTAGCTTCATTTCTTGAAACAGCTATTACCTTTGCCCCAAGAAGCTTTGAAAACTGGATGGCCATCTTTCCTATGCCACCTGCCCCAACGATCGCGATCGTCTTTCCATCCAGGGGCATTGTTTTCTTGACTGCCCTGTATGCGGTAATCCCTGCTCCCATCATTGGGGAATCCCTCAGTGGATCTATACCAGAGGGCATTCTGTATACATGTTTTTCATTTCCAACTATATACTCAGCATATCCTCCGTCAACTGTTTCCCCAGTCACTGAAGCACTGGAACATAAATTTTCATTTCCATTAAGGCAGAAATTACATTTGCCGCAGGAATTCCAGAGATACTGCATACCCACGAGATCGCCAGTCCTGAAACCTTGAACGCTTTCCCCATAGGCAAAAACCCTTCCTATTATCTCGTGTCCAGGGATAAGAGGCAGTTTTGGCGGAGACCCAAAGCGTTTCCACCTGCCCTCTATCATCTGAAGTTCTGATCCGCATACTCCGCATGATATAATCTTGATGAGTATCTGGTGTTTATCGGGCATCGGTTTTTCCATGTCCTCAAAATGCAGGGGATTGCTTTCTATGCCCATTGTTTCTTCCAGAACCATTGCCTTCATCGAATTCAAATATACATCATAACACATGTAATAATTCTTTGTTCGTAGTGGAACCAGCTATTCACGTTTCTGAAAGAACAAATCAATGGCAGATAATAACAGTTTTCAGGCTTAAAGCTATTATTAAAAGAAAAACGGGCTAGATGTAGTTCAGCCATTCCATTATTGGATCATTAGGCCCTTCAAGGTCGCTGAAAGTTTCGCCAAATGAGCTTCTTGTGGTGAATCTGAAAAAGTATATCCTGCCTTCTATAAGTTTTCCAGTCATGATATGTGTTACCGGTTCCCCACCGGGCAAATGGCTCATTGCCTCAGGAAATTCTGGGGAAAAATGGAGCTCAACATCCTCTCCCTTCTCATAAAGTGTATATGAACGGTTCACTTCTACATACGCCCTCAATTTCTTCTCATCTATAGACGGTTTGTCGGGATGCATTGTTTAGTATTACATCGTTGTATTAGTATTGCATGTAATCCTGCCTTTGAAATAATATATATATTTTGAAGTGAATCTATTATCTCATGAGATACATCACAGAGGAGGAAGTGGAAAAAAACCTTCCAATGGACAAACTGATACAGGCAATGAAAGAAGTTTTTTCTGATGCAGGCCTTAATCGAGCGGGTTATCTTCCAAGGGAAAGGTTGATATTTGATGGAAATGCCCTGAACACGATGCCAGCCTATATTTCAAGATATGGAATCACGGGATTGAAGGCATATCTGGGCGGAAAAAACGGATTTAACGGGGTGGTTCTCATATTTGATATTAGCAATTATGAGCCCATTGCATGCATCGAGGCAAGAATACTAGGACAGAGGAGGACAGGAGCGCTGCCTGCTATGCTCACGAAGGAACTGCATTCAGGTGCAGATTCATTTCTCTTAATAGGGGCAGGGTTCCAGGCAGAAACTCAGATGTCTGCGATGTGCACCGCACTCGATCTCACTGAAATTGGCCTTTTTTCGAGAACATTTGACAGGGCGATAGAATTTGCAGAGAGGCTGAAGAAGTCATCAGGAATTAACATCAAGGTGCTGGAATCACTGGATGCAATGAAAAAGTATGAGGTCATATCCGCGGCGACAACTTCAAGTAGTCCGATATTCAGCAGAAAAGACCTTGGTGAACTTTATCACGTTAACCTTGTGGGTTCTAACATGCGTAACAGGAGAGAGGCGGCAGGTGATGTCCTTGCAGGTTCAGACCTGATTATTGTGGAGGATTATGACGAAGCCCTGAAGGAATCGACTGAAATTTACGAGGTGAAGGATCTTCCAAACATAGTCAACCTGAAGGATTTCATGGCAGGGAAAAGGGGAACAAAGAGGGTTGAAAAATCTGTCTTCAAGACTATGGGGCTTGGAATAGAGGATCTCGCAGCGGCACACATAGTGATGAAATCTATGGGAATCAAGTGAAATAACAATGAATGCACCCTAAACTCAGAGCTCAATTAGGGAACAATTGAATTATTTTTCAGTGAATACCACAAGATCTTTATACTTTAATGTGTCATCAATATACCAAACATGACAAGGGAAATAAAACCGATTGGAGGATACGAGTATGTTTACGAAAGTTCGATGGTCTGGGATTCAGAGCATAAGAAGAGACACAAGGCTCCAGATATGTTGGTAAGATCATCGATGGTGACAGGGAGAATCCGAAAA
>JAJZXT010000047.1 GCA_021806355.1 Thermoplasmata archaeon | reverse complement strand
AAAAAGGTATCATGTTTATCGGATAGAATGCGCCATCTTAACACCATCCTGCATATAAGTAAATTACTACATACGCCATGAATGTCACAATACCCAGTATTTTAAGGGATATATTCCTACAAAAATAGTTATAGTCACAACCTCATATAATTGCCATGGGTGATACGCAAAAACTTAAGAAAAGAATAATAATCCCTGATCATAGGTGTTAAAGTTCAATGGAGAGAAACGGAATGGAAAGAGGAGAAATTAGAATTGTTAAGGGCGATGCTACAATAGCAAAGCTGGGAAACGCCCCTGTTATAATTGGCAGGGAACAGATCGAACCATTCATGACCGAGAAGCTAAAGGCAGCTTCAATCTCCAGAGAACACATTAAAATTGCACAAAGGGACGGAAGAATCTATATAGAAGATTTCAAGCCAAGCAAGAATGGAACATGGATCATAAGGGAAGGCCAGGCAATTGAAATCACCGGCAAAAAGGGAGAAACAGAACTGTTCCTGACGGACGAGATTATACTTTCCAAAGTTGTGACACTAAAATTGAAACAGGACTGACCATTTCCAATCATTTAATAATATAAGTAAAATATTCTCCTAATGAGTGCAGGTTCATCTAGCTCTGGAATACTTGGGTCTTTATTGAAACTTTTAGACTTCCAGCACAGTTTTCTGGGCTATTCAAGAAGCACTGTACTGATCATTTTACTTCTTATAGGAATCGCCCTTGCTTATAGAGGCAGTGAAAGCTGGATGCTCATATTTGGGGCGTTTGGGGCATATGTGGGATTTATAATAGCACTATACATTTCCTCCCTTTTCAGCATTACCAATTCTCCTGTATATCTGATTCTTGCCATTGGTGCCGTCATGGGTGCAATCTTAATGCTCTTCTTCGTCAGGATATTAATATCAGGGGCACTTGCATTTGCATTCTTCATGATTCTATATGCTGTAATCGGTGTTAACTTAATAATCGCGGGGCTGATCGGAATCGTCATATTTGCGGTGGCATATTTTTTCAACAAAAGGTTGATAATTTATATTGCCGCAATACTAGGTTCAATGGCGATTTGGTTTGCCCTTTTCAATATGGGATTATCAAACATCATATCCCAGCTCATAGCCATCCTGATATTTATTTCAGGAATTTATGTCCAGTTGAGGGAGAAGGAAAAAAGCTCAAACAGTTATTATTATCGGGAACCACCCTATCCGCCGTATTACTGGGAATGAAATTCAAGTTTATGTGGTAATCAAACGATGTTAAATCCCTTCATCAAGGCTGTTATGAAATCATCGGAATCCATCACAATTCCATAATCCGAAGATTTGAATATTGGGGCCTCTGGATCCTTGTTGACAGCCAATATTTTTTTGGCATACCTGAGTCCCACCGTATGGTTATCATGACCGGATATGCCGATTGCGATATAGAGTTCGGGAGAAATTGCCAGTCCAGTCAAGCCTACCTGCTGCTGTCTCGGAAGAAGTTTCATATCTACAACTGGTCTTGTGCCGGCAATGGCACAATCAAGTGATCTGCCTATTTCTATTACGTTTTTTATGGCTTCCCTGGAGCGGGCCCCCATCCCTATGCCTATAACAAGGCTGCTTCCAGAAACTGGTTTAAACTCACCTGAAACGGGAGTATACTCCAATAGCTCAGTTCCAGATTCATGTGTTGATTTTATTTCATGAACGGTAAATGGTTGGTTGCTTGTGCCTTTTAAAAAGATTCCCGGCCTCACAGTTGCCATTTCTGGCTTAGTTTTCGAGAGGATTCTCGCGACAATGCCACCTCCAAAAGCGGGCTTATACTGAATGAGCTTTCCATCCTCATATTTTATATTGATACAGTCTGCAGTCAATCCCAAATTGAGCGCGGCACTTACCGTGGCAGAGACTTCTCTTCCATTTACAGTAGATGGATAAATTACGAAATCTGGCTTTATCTTTTCAATAAATGCTATGAGTTCATTGGCAAACACATCATTCATCCTGGCATTAACATAATAATATTCATGGCAAGGAAGGCCAGATAACTTTCTCGGTTCAATGTTGCCAATCATAAGAACCTCAAAACCCTCTTTATTAGAAATTCTGGAAAGCTCAGCGGCAATCTCAAAGGAACTATCCGGAGAATCCAGTGCAACTCCTATAATCGCCTTGCTTTTTGTTGGCTTGCCCAGGCTTATCTCTTGTTTCGCACCAGAATTCTTAGGGTTCTGCCGTTTAAAATCCTCAATTAATCGAATACCCTCATCCAGATCAATAAATTTGACATTTCTATTGCTTTGAATCTTTTCTGTGCCAGCAACAATTGTAAGAGAATCTCTTTGCCCGTTAATATTGGCATCCACCATTGATGCATCAAGAACGCTTATCCTGCTATGCATGTCTGGTGTGCCCTCCGGGATCTTCCTGGCCTTGTTTATCTTTTCAGATACGGAAATCACGATAGGCATCGACAACCTGATCTTTTCAATTCCACCCTCAGTTTCTTTCTCAAGAATGAGCTTGTTATCCTGCTGAAATTCTATTGACGAGATAGAAGTCCCAAGCGAGTATCCTGAAAAGAATGCGATCTGCGGAGGTACCTGTGAAGTCTCTCCATCAAGGGAATACTTGCCGCACAATACCATTTCAGGGGTTTCAATTTCCACAAGTCTTGAAAGGATCCTCGAAGTTGCCCATGTGTCTGCACCTCCATACTGCCTGTCTGTTATGAGGATTCCTCTATCCGCTCCCATTCGAAGGGATTCATTGAGTATGTCAGATGCCTGCGGCGGCCCCATGGTTGCAACAACAACTTCCGCTCCAAGCCTTTCCTTGATCCGGATGGCCTCTTCGACAGCTTTCTTGTCAAAAGAGTTTATTGAAAGTGGAACGCCCTCCCTGATAATCCTGCCAGTGGAAGGATCAAAAGAGATTTTATTGACATCCGGGACTTGCTTTGCAAGTACGAGGATTTTCATCATGCCTCAACCATGATCTCCCCGTTTTCCACCTTAGTCTTGAAGGATGTCAAAGGGCTAATATCGCCTGCTCCTTCAGGAGGGCTAATAACTTCCCCTGTTTTAGGATTGAATGTTGCAAAGTGGTTAGGGCAGATAAGGGTTCCATCATCTATGAATCCCTCAGACAGATCATAATCCTCATGAGTGCACAGGTGAGAGGTTGCATAATAATTTCCATTTATATTCATTATAATGATCTCCCTGTTTGAAACCTTGACCTTCGCTATATCTCCATCTTTTAAGCTGCTGGCTTTTCCAACTTTATACCAGTTCATGACTTCAAATTTAGAACGGTTATAAATTATTATCGGCAATTAATAACTATTTCAATCGCGAAATCAAAATTGTCCTCAATTTATATATAAAACAATTATTTCACGAAACAGTTAATAAAGTAAAGGAAATAATCTAACGTGAAGGGTCTCTATTCAGAATCATCTCCTAAAACAAAATTGCTTTTAACAGTCAAAAGAAATGGGGAACCGTCCCTTTCAGAGTTGAGTGAGATATTGGGAATATCCAAGGCTGCCATAATCAAGCACATAGCCGAACTGGAAAAGGAGGGAATGCTTGAGAGAGCATACGTTCCATCCGGGAAAGGAAGGCCAGTTTGTAAAGTCTACATAACAGAAAAAGGGCATAGTGTTCTTCCAAAGTCTTACTCATCCCTTGCAATAGATGCCCTGGACTATGTTGAAAAGAATATGGGGATGCAAGGAGTCACAGACATACTTCACTTTAGATCATCAAAAATTCTTGAGGATTACCGCAAATCTCTTGATGGAACGGACGAGGAAACCCTTGTTGGAAAACTGAAATCCCTCAGGAATTCCGACGGATACATGGCGGAAGTAAAGAAACTTTCAGAAAACGTCTTTGAACTTTGTGAATACAATTGTCCGATTCTGCAGGTTTCCGAGAAGTATTCTGAGGCATGCAATACCGAAAGAAAACTTTTTGAGGACCTCCTCGGGGCCGATATCGAATCAACGCACAGGATTGTTTCTGGTGCGAAAACCTGCAGGTTCGTGATAAATTTCAAGGAAAAATTCTGATGTGGATAATTTTTCAATTTATATTATCATGAGGGAATCTCCAAACTCATGCCCACCAAGGTTAAAGGATGATACGATATTGGAAAGAGGCTCAGAAATTAGATCCCCTATGAAGGCGGACGTGAGATCATGGTGAGAACTCTCTGCATCGTGGATACCGGTAATTATTCCCGTTAGGGGAAAAGGCTCTGTTTCAGGCCCAATTTTTATCGTTGTCACGCCTCTGGATTTTGTGAATTTCCCATCCTCTATAGATGATAGTATGGCCCTTGCAACAGTTGTCCCCACAGCAATAATTCTCTTGTGCATCAGCGTTGCCCTCCTTATTTTCTCCGCGGTCTCTTCTGTCACCTCATAATACTCTGGAAGAAGACTGTTGGAATTTCCAAATTCATCTCGTTCAAGCGAAGCCAGGTTGCAGTGAAGTGTTATAGTGGATGATTGAACGCCTCTCGATGAAAGTTCTCTCATGATCTCATTGTTGAACGGTCTTGAAGCAGATGGGTATTCGGATGAACCTAACCTGTCCTGAAACACATTCTTATAGTATTTGTAGTCAAAGGACTTAGTTATCCTCTCATAATAAATGGGTTTGCCAAATCTCAACAGGAATGAATTCAATTCCTCCTTCAAACCATGGAACCTGATCCTGGCATACCTCGGAAATTCTTCATATTTTCCAACAACCTCAACTCCTACGCCTGAATTGGATATTTGAAAATAGTCGCCGGATTTCACATTCCTGAAATTATATCTTGGCCTTATCTCAGCCAAATATATACTTCCCGAGAGAGGCTGCCCCACATGAACCCTGCAGCTATTCCCAGTGGAATCCTCAATGGCAGGCAAAGATGATGGCAGCATCAAGCTGTCATTAAAAATAAGAAGATCTCCCGGTTCAAAAATTCTTGAGATATAGCGAAAGTTTGGGAAAAGAGAAATATTTCCGTTTTGTCTCTCTGCAACCGCAAGTTTGACATCGCTCCTATCCCTGCCAATTAGTTCCTGCGGCATGTTTTCTGTTTTAGTCCAGCTTTCATACAGCATCTCATAATCCATCTCAGATCATCTCCTTTAGCAAAGATTCCAGTTCAGCCGCAGATTTCATCGGGTCCTTTAATGTTTCAGGTTTGTCCTCGGGCAGAGCTTTCCTGTGCATTTCTGTATTCATGTCACCCGGGTCAAAAGACAGGAATCTCCTTTGGTTGTTGATGTTTTCCGATTGCAAGATCTTGAAGAGGAAATCCATGGCCGCCTTTGATGGTCCATATGGCCCCCACTTTGGGTAAGGATTTGAACCAGCATCAGATGTTATGTGGACAAAAACCTCTTTCCCACCTGGAAATAGCCTCATAATCTTTTGAACTATGGATATATTTCCAAAGAAATTGGTCTCAAAAACTGTTCTGAAATCGTTCAGTTCCAGCTGTTCAACAGTAGCCAGGGGTGTTCTGCCTAGTTCTCCTGCATTCAGGATTATTACGTCTAGCCTTTGAAACTTCATCTTTACCCGATCCAAAACATTGTCTACGTGATTTGATACCCGCAAGTCGCACACTTCCGCTATTAAGGATGAGCCGAAATAAATTTCTCTTAGCTCTGATATTAAATCCATTCGCCTTCCAAAGGTGGCTACACTCCATCCTGATTTCAGGAACGTTTCAACACATGCTCTTCCCAATCCGGAAGTACCTCCGGTTATGAGCACACTTCCATTTTCTCCATTTTTTGCCATAGATTATCATGTGAGTATATTAAATAAACAAAATGGTTAACAAAATAAATTAAAAAGGATTTTGTTTGAACATGCCATAACCATAAATCATGGATGCAGCAGACAAGACCAGAATATTGAGTGCCGGTAAATTAGGAAAGGCAGCCCTGGATTTCGCGCTTACGATGATTGAGCCGGGCGCATTGCTTCTGGATGTGGCTGAAAAAACGGAAAATTTCATAAGGCAGGAGGGCGCACAGCCTTCATTTCCGCTCAACCTGTCAATCAACAATGAAGCAGCACACTATACCCCCACTCCGATGGATAAGAAAAAATTCAAAACGGGAGACCTTGTCAAGGTTGACATCGGGGCACAGGTAGATGGTTTCATTTCCGATAATGCTGCAACGATTGAGGTAGGAGGAAAGGGTGAATACTCAACTCTTATCGATTCGTCCAGGGAAGCCCTTGAGGCAGCACTGAGAGTATTGAGGCCTAATGTGCCAATCAACCGCATAGGAAAAGCAATCGGTGACAGGATCAGTGCATTTGGCTTCAAACCTGTCAGGAATCTAGGGGGACATGGAATTAACAGGTTCGATTTACACTCAAGGATCTTCATTCCAAATTATGACGATGGAAACGGAGCAACAATCACTCCCGGAAGCCTCATTGCAATAGAACCGTTTGCTTCCACTGGCATTGGCATGATCCACAATGGCCCGGGAGGCAATATTTACATAATGAGTGGAACGAAGCAGGATAAAAGAGATCCTGTATTTAATGCGTTCAACATGCTTCCTTTCGCAGAGAGGTGGGTTGCCGGCTTGATTCCTGATCATGTTAATTACATGAAAAACATGATGTCAAGAAAGCAGATATCACAGTTTCCTGTATTGAAGGAACATAATGGTGCAATGATATCCCAGGCCGAACACACAATTCTTGTATTATCTGATGAGATTATCGTTACTACCCGGTAATCATTAGCTAATCTTCAGGATTAAGCCTGAACCCTTGACTCACTGTTGAAAAATAGATTCCTTAACTCATATTTAAGCCTAAACCTTTACATTGGGGCTGAGAATAACAATGCATGACTCATATAATTAAGGAGGAACGAGATCTCAGATTCATTTACACTAAAATTGAGGATGCCTCCTCATTTGCAGTATCTGGATTCAACCTATCAACTTCACCGGAATTTCTTCTCCTCAAACTTTTTGAGACGTATGAAGAAACGGGCCACCCTTCAGATTTGTTTCTCATCTCTGACAGCTCTCCCGGTTCTCCGGGAAGAGGACTTGATATTATTGCAAAGAAGATGTATGAATCCGGTGATTTCAAATTCCTTTCCGGGATTCTTTCTCCTTTCCTTGGTTTCACTCCATGGATGGAAAAGGTTGTCAGGGAAAACAATATAGAAGGATATACAGCAAGTATAGGAACGGTTGCACACTGGTTCAGGGAAATAGCTGCCAGCAGGCCGGGACTCATAACAAGGGTTGGGTTGGGAACCTTTCTGGATCCAAGGGAATCGGGATGTTACATCAACGACAAGAGCAAAGAGAAGAAACGTATTGCCCAGGAAATTATACTGATCGATGGGCAGGAATTCATTTTCTTCAAGGGTCCGCAACCTGACTTTTCACTGATAAGGGGGACAACCGCCGATGAAATTGGTAACATGAGCATGGAGAAGGAAGGCATATACGGAAGCGTGTTTTCCATTGCGCAAGCCGCCAAGGCAATGCCTAAGAGAGGCATGGTTTTCGCGCAGGTTGAAAGAATAGCAAAATTCGGGACGTTGAACCCGAAGGCTGTGCACGAGCCGGGCCCTCTCATTGATTACGTGGTCGTTTCTCCGGAAATGTATTCATGGCAGGGTGGAAACCTGGAATTTGATCCGGGTATTTCAGGAACCATAATTCCGCCGGATGTGCCCAGAAGCGAATCAACAGATCAATTGACATTCAGGGACGTAATCACAAGAAGAACGGCGATAGAAGTTGCGAATGTGATTTCAGAAAAGAAAGGGCCTATAATAGTGAACTTCGGCGTTGGCATACCGGCTGAGGTACCATCAATCCTTAATGATGAGGGCCTCAGGGACTTTGTCTATTCTACAGTCGAGGCGGGGCCATGGGGAGGGGTTCCACTGAAAGGGCCTGACTTTGGCCTTTCGATGGGGCCATTTGCCATAATTCCACTTCCTGACCAATTCACCCTTTATGAAGGTGGCATGATCGATCTGGCAGTCCTCGGGTTCATGGAAGTGGATCACACTGGCAGCGTGAATCCATCATCACTCAGGAATAAGATAACAGGACCCGGCGGGTTTCCTGTAATCGTGACCGGCTCACCAAGAATAATTTTCTCGGGCGCTTTCACATCGGGGAAGCCGAAAATAGATGTTACTATGGAAGGAATAAAAATAATCAGTGATGGTGGAAAGAAATTCGTGAAGGAGGCTTATCAAACGCTATTCTCCGCAAAACTGATGGATGGGAAGAAGAAGGAGGTCACTTATATAACGGAAAGAGGGGTATTTAAACTAATTTCAGGAAATTTAACACTCGTCGAGGTTGCCCCCGGGATAGACATTGAAAGAGATATTATGGACATGATGGAATTCAGGCCCAAGGTTGCCCCAGCTGTTATGGAAATGGACAGGGCAATCTTCAGGAACTGGAAATTAGGTCTTTCGAAAAAGGCCCCCCGTCATCAGCAAAAAGTTCAGGAAAAATAGAATATTATTTTATGCCGTTCATTCTAACAGTGTTATCATGTTCATTGCTATAGAAGGTATAGATGGAGCCGGGAAGAGTACACTTGCAAAGGCCCTTGAAAAAAGCCTTTCATCAAGCAAGTTTAAGGTGTACTTAACTTATGAGCCTACAGAAAAATTCACTGAGAACCTATCTCTCCTGGAAAAAACCGGGAGGAATGATCCGCTGATCCTGCTTGCACTGTTCATTAAAGACAGGATCAACCACGTCGCACTTATTGAGGAAAAGATAAGGGAGGGCTTTATAGTCATTTGCGATCGTTTTTCCCTGTCAACATTTGCTTACCAGGGAACACTGTTGAAAGGCCTCTTTCGCGACGAGGAGTCATGGATAAAGTGGATGGAAAACACACTCAGCATTACTCAATTGATTCCTGACCTGACAATATATCTTGATCTTAAACCTCAGGATTTTGAAGGCAGAAAAAAGAAGGAGAACCACTATGAAATGTTTGAGGATAAAGCATATCTTGAATCCGTTTACGGCGCATACATGAAGGCTATAGGAAACGGAATACTTTCAAGGAATTTTCACGTTTGCGATGCAAGTATGGATAAGTACAGCGTTTTGGAATGTGCATTATCCGGGCTGAAATCTAAGCTTGGATTGAATGTTTGAATGTTCTATCATTGCGGCCACTGTGATGAAGGTGAACCGGTACCCTAACACCCAAAAAGAACCAAGGGAGGATTAGCAAGAATTATTCAATCGCAAGGCATTAGTAAGTATGGCAGAAAAAGTCGCAGGTATCAACACAAGGGCCGTTTCTTCGGGAGAGCTTAAAATTAAGGAATTTGGAAATGTGGTAACACCTATATTCCAAAATGCCACATTTATCTATCCAAATTATGAAAAGGGTGCCATAAATGATCCGGCAACCGGGAAACCATACCTGTATACCAGAGTGGGTAACCCAACAATAAATTCGCTTGAGCAAAAATATTCATCAATTGAGGGATCAAAGTTTGGTATCTCATTCTCATCAGGGATGTCTGCAATTTCTTCCCTGATATTTTCAACAATGAAAAGGGGAATGAAACTCTTATCCGCCTCTGAACTTTATGGCCAGACACATGCTTTCTTCACGAATAAATTAAGGGAATATGGCATAGAAATCACGTTTATAGACACAGACAGCCTTAACAAGGGCTCGTTCAAAGCATCAAATTATGACATGATATATGCAGAATCAATCACCAACCCAACTGACAAGGTCACTGATATTGAACTCTTAGGCTCAATATGTTCCAAATCAAAGGCAAAACTTGTCATAGATGCAACATTTGCGTCCCCGGTTAACCAGAATCCGCTCAATCTGGGAGCTGATTTTGTAATACACAGCGGAACAAAATACCTCTCTGGGCACTCTGACACAATCTGTGGATTTATAGGGTTAAACACAGATCCTAAAGAAATCCAGGACACCAGGAAAAATTTTGGTTCAGTTCTCGACCCAACACAAGCATTCCTTATTTCAAGGGGGATGAAAACAGTAGGGATCAGGGTAGAAAGGCAAAACGAGAATGCACAGAAAATCGCGGAATTTCTTGAGCAAAACCAAAAAATAGAAAACGTATTTTACCCGGGACTGAAGTCAAGCCCGTATAATGAAATCGCCTCAAGAAATTTGAGGGGATTTGGTGGAATGTTATCCTTCGAAATAAAGGGTGGCCTGGAAAGCGCAAGAAAATTCATGGGAAAGCTGAAGTATATTTCTCCAGCTCCCAGCCTTGGAGGGGTGGAATCGTTAGCCACTCTGCCGGTGGATACTTCACATTCCTTAATGTCCAGGGAAGAGAGGGAAAAGATAGGCATAAGAGATGGTCTTGTGCGGTTTTCTTGCGGCATTGAGGATGCAGAAGATCTAATAGAAGACATAAGCAATGCTCTTGATTTTCTATGAAGTGATCAACAAGATATCAAAAAATATGCAGGGGACGGGATTTGAACCCGCGTATCCCTACGGAACCAGACCCTCAATCTGGCGCCTTTGACCAATCTCGACAACCCCTGCTTGTAATGTCGTGATTGCCCATTACATAATTAATTTTGTCTCTTCTCTTCTATTGCCATCATCCATGGATTAGCGAATTTCTGGAGTTTCCGTTATATCGCAATAGTCTTCTTGTTTCAATGCGCTGGAAACCATTGATGCAAATCATGCAGCTTCAAACGCTACCTTGTTCCTTTGGTATTTCTTTGTAAATTCTGAATACCATTCCAGTTTATAGAACATCTGGCCGCTCGGGGATATACTATTCAGTAAGTTTGAAGACATCAAATCACTGATTTTCGGAGTAGAATTTTCAATCGGGGTTGAAAGGAGGAATATAGTCTATATATAGTATATATACATATATACTAAAATATAGATTATTGAGATAATCTTTATATTCATGCCCGGACTTCATCTCTTGGTGATAATGGATACAAAAAGTAAAGATTTGATAAGCGAAATAAATGATGCAAAAACATCCAGATTCCATTACAAAACATGGGTGATTGCAGGACTTGGTTTCTTCACAGATGCGTATGATTTGTTCATAATCGGTGTTGTGACAAGTCTCCTGGTTTTTGCTGGATGGAACAAACTGTCTGGCCTTGAGACATCATTGCTTGATTCCACTGCATTACTCTCAGCAGTTATCGGGGCATTGATATTCGGCAGACTTTTGGATAAGCTTGGAAGAAAAGCCATCTACGGCCTGGAATTGATTATTCTTGTTATTGGTGCCTTGGGAAGCGCGTTTCTGACTCCCCTGAATGGGGTATACATACTCATAGCATGGAGGTTCATACTGGGTATAGGAATCGGTGGAGATTACGCCACAAGCTCGACAATTATGGCAGAATATTCAAACACCAAAAGCAGGGGCAAATTGGTCGGTATGGTGTTCTCTATGCAATCGCTGGGTTTATTGGCTGGTCCACTTGTAAGTCTTGGCCTGATATATTCCGGGATGAGCCCATCACTGATATGGAAACTACTGCTTGCATTTGGCGCAATACCTGCTCTAATAGTCGTCTATTACCGAAGAAAAATGCCTGAAACTCCGAAATATTCTCTCAGGGTCAAGGGCGACTCTCAGACAGCACAGAAGAACTGGACAAAGTATACTGGATTGACCACAGAGGTTCAAGCACAGGATAAAGTGGTGAAAGAGTCATGGACGCAGATCCTGAGGCAGAAGAAATTTGCGCTCACTCTCTTAGGCACTGCCGGATCCTGGTTCCTCATGGATTGGGCACTCTATGGAAACTCCATTATGTCGAACAGTATGCTGTCGGTGTTAGTTCCAAGCTCTGTTACAGGAATGAATCATCTAATATTGACAACCATTTACTCGGCTATGGTATTTGGCTTTGCGGCACTCCCCGGATACTGGTTAGCAACATTTACTATTGACAGAATCGGTAGAAAGCCCATCCAGATAGTCGGATTCACCGCTATGGCCATAACATTTGGTGTTCTGGGTATATTCCACCAGCTTTTGTCTTCAGCCTATGTTGCCCCGTTCCTGATCATATACGGATTGAGCTACTTTTTCATTGAATTCGGCCCTAACGTGACTACCTTCATTTATCCTCCGGAAGTGTTCCCAACAAAGGTTCGCGGGTTTGGTTCCGGTGCGTCTGCCGCAGGTGGTAAAATGGGGGCATTCATTGGAACTTTCCTGAACGTGTTAATAGTGAGTTCCTCTATTGGCGAATCAGGTTTGTTCCTTATATTGGCTTTTCTGTCAGCATTAGGAATAGTCATGACTGTACTTCTCCTCCCGGAACCAAAGAAAAGAGATCTTGAAGATATCTCCGGAGAGGATGAGCTACTTTCAGCAACCGGGTCGAAAGCTGTGACAAAAACGGAGCAAAACGATTAATTTTATAAAATTTTTTTCCACATTCCAATTTTTTTTCCCAATTCTAACAGCACTTGCACAACTAAAATATCCTTCTATAATACAAGAATTCCTGTTTTAAGAACATAATTTATTAGAAAACATCGGAAAGCAAAATTTCTGTCCAAAATTAATGGTAAGATCAATACAAAGATCATTGGAAAATTGAATGTTCCTTCAGGAACAGGAACTCAAATTACACTTTCAAACATAATTCAAATCGAAAAGAGTTTCAAAGGCGATTCCAAATTCGCACTTTACAGTTATCATCATGAGTGCTCTGTTGAACAAAGATCCAGATTTCCGTCCTGTCTACTGATTTTCTAGCTTAATTCTGTCTTTCCGGTCTTAAATCATGCACTTCACCTCCTTCTTTGCCCTCTGGTTTATATAGTCATATATCCAGAACCTCTGGTAACCCTCAGATTCAAGTCCCTCTGCAGACCTGCTGACACAGTTCTCCCCGAACTTCCTCTTCGCGGCAGAGAATATACCCTCTGTTCCAGGCCATCTCATTCCGTATGAATTG